>CAUQUX010000047.1:0-9206 GCA_963521235.1 uncultured Veillonella sp.
AATGTAGAAATGTTTAATCGTGAAACCCCAGTAGAGGTAGAATATTCTCAAGTTGAGAAGATTCTTTAATATATTATATAACTCTAACCTTTTTAGGCGGCCGGGAGGTTGCCAGTGGGAGGGGCAATTTCGCTCCGTTACCACCACATTTTGACGCAAGGAGGTGTAATCACCATGGCTAAAAAAGTTAGTAAAGTTGTGAAATTACAGTGCGAGGCTGGTAAAGCGAGTCCAGCGCCACCGATTGGTCCAGCTTTGGGTCAAGCAGGTGTTAACATCATGGGCTTCGTTAAAGAATTTAACGAAAGAACAGCTCAACAAGCTGGTCTTATCATCCCAGTTGTTATTACTGTATACGAAGATAGAAGCTTCACTTTCATCACAAAAACTCCACCAGCTGCAGTTTTATTGAAAAAAGCAGCAGGTATCCCAAAAGGATCTGGAGTGCCTAACCGTGATAAAGTAGCTAAAGTTGGTCGCGATAAAGTTCGTGAAATCGCTGAACTTAAAATGCCTGACTTAAATGCTAACACTGTTGAGCAAGCTATGCGTATGGTAGAAGGTACTGCACGCAGCATGGGCATTGAAATCGTTGATTAATTAGCGTACGGTATGTGACTCACATATCGGTGGGAGGGACATCCCGTTACACCACATAAGGAGGAATAAAAATGGCAAAAGTAGGTAAGAAATATGCTGAAGCAGTAAAACTTATCGAAGCAGATAAATTCTACGAACCAGTAGAAGGTATTGAATTAGTTAAGAAAACTGCCACTGCAAAATTCGACGAAACAATCGAAATCGCTTTCAATTTGAACGTCGATCCTAAATACGCTGATCAACAAGTTCGTGGTGCCGTTGTATTACCACATGGTACAGGTAAAACTCAACGCGTACTCGTATTTGCGAAAGGCGACAAAATTAAAGAAGCTGAGGATGCTGGCGCAGATATCGTTGGTTCCGAAGAATTAGTAGCAAAAGTACAAGGTGGTTTCAGCGACTTCGACGTTGTTGTAGCTACTCCTGACATGATGGGCCAAGTTGGTCGTTTAGGTAAAATTTTAGGTCCTAAAGGCTTAATGCCAAATCCTAAAGTTGGTACTGTAACACCTGACGTAGCTCGTGCTGTTAGCGAAATTAAAGCAGGTAAAATCGAATACCGTACAGACAAAGCTGGTATTATTGCTTGTCCTATCGGTAAAGCATCTTTCGATGATGCGAAATTACTTGACAATTTCCGTACAATCGTTGATACTATTATTAAAGCTAAACCTGCAGCAGCTAAAGGTCAATACATTAAAACTGTGACACTTAGCTCCACTATGGGTCCTGGCGTTCCTATGAACGTGTTTAAATTAACAAGCACTAACAAGGAACAATAATTATATATGTTCTCTTAGCTGTAGACGGCTGGCATCATTTGATTTAATGAGGAAACTCGCCCGCTGAGGCTGAATCCAATCTATTATAGAATGGTTCTCGACCTCAACGTCTTCGTTGAGGTCGTTTTTACGCTAAGATAGTACATAGAAAATCACCAAAAATCTACAAGGAGGTATTCTAATGGCTGTCACTCAACAAAAACAAGCAGTTGTAGCTCAAATGAAAGAAACTCTTTCTGAAGCGAAAGGTGCTGTATTAGTTGGTTATAGCGGTTTGACTGTTGCTCAAGTAACAGATCTTCGTCGTAAATTCTTGGCTGAAGGTGTAGACTACAAAGTAATTAAAAATACTTTGACTCGCATCGCTGCTAACGAATTAGGTTACGAAGCTTTCTCTGAGCATTTAGAAGGTCCTACTGCATTAGCAACTTCTAGCACAGACGCTGTAGCTCCAGCTCGTATTCTTGAAAACTTCATTAAAGACACAAAAACTGACGCTATCACTATTAAAGCGGGTATTGTGGAAGGTGAAGTTCTTGACGCTGCAAAAGTACAAGAAATTGCAAACTTGCCGAACCGCGAAGGTATGCTTTCCATGCTTCTTTCCGTGCTTCAAGCTCCAGTTCGCAATGTAGCGTACGCAGTAAAAGCTGTTGCGGAAGCAAAAGACGAAACTGTTGCATAATAGCAACACAATTAACTAAGATAACATATATCAAAAATGGAGGATATCAATCATGGCATTGAACATCGAAAACATCGTTGCTGAATTAGAAACTGCAACTATTTTAGAACTTAACGATCTTGTAAAAGCAATCGAAGACAAATTCGGCGTAACTGCTGCTGCTCCTGTAGCTGTAGCTGCTGCTGGTGCTGCTGCTGGCGGTGCTGACGCTAAATCCGAATTCGACGTAATTCTTAAAGACGCTGGTGCTTCCAAAATCAACGTAATCAAAGTTGTTCGTGAAGCTACTGGTTTAGGTTTAAAAGAAGCTAAAGCTATCGTTGACGGCGCTCCTGCTGCTGTTAAAGAAGGCGTAGCTGCTGCTGACGCTGAAGCTTTAAAAGCTAAATTAGAAGAAGCTGGCGCTACAGTTGAATTGAAATAATAATCGATAAGCGTATCATAAAGCCCCTTAAACACTTGTGTTTGAGGGGTTTTCTTTGCTTATAGTTCTGCTAACATTCCTGGTATGATACAGTATCCACTTTCTCTATAACATAGATGAGGAATGTGATGAGGTTATGGAATGCATCATGCGTGTTAAAAATAGATGCTCACATATGTATGATGGAGTCTATATCCATACTATTCGATATATGGTATACTAGTTATGTCTACTAAACTACTATGTATACTAGCGGATGCTAGTACATAGGAAACGACATACATCGCATATTAGGGGACCAATGCTACATGCATATAATGGCAACTCCTATGATATAACATGACTATAGAGTAGAGGAAATTATGAAAATTATTATATCACCTAGTAAAACAAAAGATATAAAAGGCACTCCCAGTGCACCAATGTTTGCACCGCACATGACGGAACAAATTGTGAAACACATGCAAGGTGTATCAAAAGAAGCGCTTGGAAAGGCTTTAAAAATAAAAGATACAGTCTTAGAGGAAGTATATGCTTTTTATCAAAAATATGACAAAGAAGTAGAAGGCATGGCGGCACTCAGCTATGATGGATTGTCTTTCAAGAATTTTAATTATGAAGGACTTTCAGAGGAGGGAAAAATATTTGCCAATGCCCACGTCTGGATAGGATCTGCTTTATATGGATTAGTATCTCCTAATAGTGGGATTAAAGGATATCGTTTGGATTTAGTAGATTCTGTACTAAAAGAGGAAAAATCTAATCTCTATGCTTGGTGGCAACCCTTAGTGGATGCGGCTGTTGAAGAGGAAGACTGGATTCTAAACTTGGCATCTAAAGAATATTCAAAATGGATTATCCATCCTAAGATGGTGACCATTGAGTTTTTAGAGTACC
Source organism: uncultured Veillonella sp. (assembly GCA_963521235.1). Taxonomy (GTDB): domain Bacteria; phylum Bacillota; class Negativicutes; order Veillonellales; family Veillonellaceae; genus F0422. Next base: position 3,389 of record CAUQUX010000047.1, read on the forward strand.
GCAATGGTGTGTGGAAACAATTGAGTACTTCATCGAAACAGATGCGAGGCTCCTTAGTTCATTATATCTGTGAACACAGAATAACAGAACTTTCAGAGTTACCAAAGAAGCTAAAAGGGTTTGTGTTAGATTCTTTGCCAGAACATACTGAGGGTTCTTTTAGAATTGCTTATCGTAAGCAAGCATAAGTAGAAGTGGAATTATGTGTAAGATTTTGTGTACGAATGGTATATAGAGTACGCCCTAGTAAGTACGTAGAATAGGTAAAACATAGCGTTTGAAGTATAGCATACAAAATGTGGATTCAAAATTTATAGTGAACTGTATATATGATTGTACTGGTAGTAAATAATAAATAGACATTTTACAAGAGATGTCGCAATAGAGGAAGTATGACTGTAGATAGTATTTTAGAAAAAGACTTCGTCGGAGATGCTTGGTTAACAGAAGAGGAATTACGGTTTTTGATGACCATCACCGATGAGACGGAATTACAAAAGATATATAAAAAAGCCTATGAGGTAAAAGCCGCTTATGTAGATAAGGTAGCCTATTACCGTGGACTCATTGAGTTTTCCAATCGTTGTATTAAAAATTGTTTATATTGTGGTATCCGCCATGAAAATAGTAAAACAGAGCGTTTTGATATGTCCCGTGATGATATTTTAAAAATGGCACAGTGGGCTTATGAGCATGAGTATGGCTCCTTAACACTACAATCTGGTGAACGCACTGACGATGCGTTTGTGGAGTATGTGATAGAGCTCATTCGAGATATTAAACAATTGAGTAATCATGAATTAGGTATTACTATGTGTGTAGGCGAGCAATCAGAAGAGGCGTACCGCAGTATGCGTGAGGCGGGGGCAGATAGGTATCTTCTTCGTATTGAAACGACGAACAAAGACTTATTTGAGATGATTCATCCTAAGGATGCCTTGCACTCTTTCGAGACTCGTGTGAATTGCTTGAAATCTTTGCGTAAGGTAGGTTTCCAAGTTGGTACCGGTGTTATGATTGGCTTACCAGGACAAACCTTAAACGACTTGGTGAATGATATTCTATTCTATCGTGATATGGATATTGATATGATCGGTATGGGACCGTATGTGGTACACCATGATACGCCACTAGGACAACGAGCCTTAGAACTTGGCATTGATTCCCAAGAGGGCAAATTGGAACGGGTGCAGCTAGGCTTGAAAATGATTGCTTTAACACGTTTGTTCTTAAAAGATGTTAATATTGCGGCTACTACAGCATTACAAGCTTTAGACAAGTTGGGCCGTGAAAAAGGTTTGGCGGCGGGAGCGAATATTTTGATGCCAATCATTACAGTACCAGAGCACCGGGCGAAGTATTTGTTGTATGACAATAAACCCTGTGTGGACGATAATGCAGACCAATGTAAAGAATGTTTAACTCGTCGAGTTATGTCTATTGGTGATCGTGTAGGTTGGAAACAGCAAGGCAATTCACAACATTACAAAAAACGGATTCGATAATTTCATGCGAGGTGACTAATGAATTTATTAAATGAAATATTACGACATAATCGAGAATTTTTGGATCAAGCCAACCAAGAACATGGGGATGAGCCTCCAACAGTAAGTAAGGTGCCAACTCGTGAAATTGCGATTTTGACCTGCATGGATACGCGATTAGTGAACTTTATGGAGCAAGCCCTTGGCATTGAACGAGGTCATGCGAAGGTGATCAAATCGGCGGGTAACTCTATTTCCGGTATGTTTGATAGCGTGGTACGTAGTTTGTTAGTTTGCATCTATGAATTAGGAGTATCTGAAATTTTTGTGATCGGCCATTATGAGTGTGGCATGGCGAAAACGACTTCTGAAAGCTTAACTAAGGCTATGTTATCTCGTGGGGTGGCACCGGAAGCGATTCAAATGGTGCGTCATGAATTAGAGCATTGGGCAGATGGGTTCTCGCATCCTGTAGATAATGTACAAGAAACGGTGAGCATGCTGCGTATGAATCCATTGATTCCAAAGGATGTAGCAGTCCATGGGTTGATGATGCATCCAAACTCTGGAGAAGTCGAGGTGGTAGAAGTTGGTTATGAATTATAAAAAATAGTTGACAAATCGAATCAACTTATGGTATTCTTAATGGGTACCATGGAGGATTACTCAAGAGGCTGAAGAGGACGGTTTGCTAAATCGTTAGGTCGGGTTACCGGTGCTAGGGTTCGAATCCCTAATCCTCCGCCACAGACAAGAGCACATATGCTAGCATGTGTGCTTTTTTATTTTCTCTACCCCCAAAAATCGTCAAATAAACGTCAAAAAGTTATGGATGATATGCTTGTTAGTTATATTTAAATTTGATTTAATAAAAATACTATAAAAAGTGCTATAAAAAATAGTTTATGAGATAATAACTATCTGTCATTTCACAAAAAGCCTAGATTCTAGTATACTACAGACATGCAATAAGAACACACTTACAGGAAGAGTAGAGTGTAATCACAAGGAAGGAAGTAACTAATATGAGTTTAGTAACAGCATGGATAGAAAATTTAAAACAACATCGCTTAGAAGCTTGTGAGCCAAGCCAATGCAAAGATAACAGCATCAAAGGCTGGCCACATCCTTGGACTTCTGAATTACATGATGAAGAAGTCGTAGAAGTATTCGTAGCAGAATGCTGCGAACATTAATCAGCGTACTTTCCCTTTATATAGAGGACTCCAACAAGAAGCACAAAAAACCACGGTGAAGGAAGACACCGTGGTTTTTTGTTGTTTGTATAGAGAATCGTTTACTTAAATAGAAAGCGTAGTAGTCCTAGTAGGGTAAAGTGATCTTTCTAGGCCGGGACGCGTTACGTTACTATAATACATGAATGACTTAGCATGACTGATATATGGCATTACTCTTCAGATACATCGGTTGTATAGGGCAATTCTACCATGCGAACATCTTGTAATTGCCAGTTTAGAGTACCACCTGTTAGATTCGTCAAATCTGTTTCTAAGGAACTCACCCTTTCTGGTTCTACATAGATCTCAATCGATACCGTATCGGTAAAGGAGGCTGTATAATGTAGAGCCCAGGTTTGTAAATGTCTTTCAATAGTACCAAAGTGAGAGTAATCAATAGAGATGGTTACGATCTGACGTGGAGCGATTAATAGTTTAGGGCCCTCTTGCACAGCTTTTGCTACGCTATGAGAATAGGCACGAATCAGCCCACCGGCACCTAATTTAATACCTCCAAAATAGCGAGTGACCACAACAGCCACATTGGTAATCCCTGTTTTTTTCAGCACTTCTAGCATAGGTTTTCCTGCCGTACCTGAAGGCTCTCCGTTGTCAGAGGATCGCTGTTGTTCTTGGCGAGGACCAATGGCGTAGGCAGTGCAGTTGTGTGTAGCATCCCAAAATTCTTTGGATATACGTTGGATGAATGCTTGTGCCTCGGCTTCACTAGACACAGGTGCGATAGTGGCGATAAAACGTGATTTTTCTACGATATATTCAGTTCTGAACTCATTGGCTATAGTGATATAAGATTGAGGAATATCTGACATAGTAACTCCTGTATGGAAAGAATAAAAATTAGTTTACAATCGTTGTCTATCTATAGTATAACATAAGTTAGTAGTATACCGTTGTTTAGGAAATATAGACTTTGCAATCAATAGCACGTATCAATATGAAATTTTACAATACTTAGTGATGAAAGTCAGCACAAGGTGTTTTGTAGTAATATGTTTGGCTAGACAACCTATGGCTATTAAAACTGTATAAAACATACACTATGAAATACATAGGATATATGTTAATATATCTATATTGAGAAATTTTCATATACATGACAGAGAACTATATATTATTAGGAGGAACGATGCGTAAAGAAGAATTTTCTATTATTGGCATGCACTGCGCAGCTTGCGTAGGGCGTGTAGAAAAAGCAGTTAGCAAATTAGAAGGTGTGGCTGATGTAAAAGTCAACTTGCTCACCAATAAAGGAACGGTAGCGTATACAGATGATAGCACGATTGGTGCTACAGAAGTCATCGCAGCCATTGAAAAAATTGGATTTGAAGCACATATTGCTGCTGATGCGGATATGAAGGTAGAAAAACCATCTCATAAAGGGCAATATATCCGCTTAGGCATGGCAGCTCTCATGGCTGTTCCGATGATGGTGTCCATGATGGGGCACTATTTATGGCATTGGCCTATGTTATCGCATGAGGTTGAATTGGTGTTAGCTACGATTGCTCAATTTGGGGCGGGCTGGATTTTTTACACTAGCGCTTTTGCAGCCATTCGTAGTGGTACACTTACCATGGATGTGCTAGTCGCATTGGGAACTTCCGTAGCCTATGGATTTAGCATTTACCAAATGGCAGTGGGGAATCACGATGTATATTTTGAAACTTCGGCATGGTTAATTACTTTTATATTATTGGGCAAACTATTAGAAGATATTGCTAAGGGTCGTACGTCTGAGGCCATTCAAAAATTAGTGGCATTACAACCTAGCGTGGCCCATGTGGAACGCAATGGGGAGTGGATGGACATTCCTACGAAGGAGATTGTCCTAGGTGACAAGATCCAAGTGCGGGCCGGCGAAAAAGTGCCAGTAGATGGAATTATTTTAGAAGGTCATTCCACAGTGGATGAGGCTATGTTGACAGGTGAAAGCGTACCTGTAGAAAAAGGTCAGTCTAGTCAAGTCATAGGCGCTACAGTTAACATGTCGGGTACATTTATTATGAAAGCCACTGCTATTGGGGAGGAAACTATGTTATCCCAAATCATCAAAGTAGTGGAACAAGCGCAAGCATCTAAAGCGAGCATTCAGCGTATCGCGGATGTGGTAGCATCCTATTTTGTGCCGGTAGTCATCGGTATTGCCATTCTTACCATGATTATTTGGTATTTTGTATTAGGATCTACGGTAGGAGAAGCTTTATTATATGGCACAGCTGTGCTTGTAATTGCCTGCCCGTGCGCCTTGGGCTTGGCGACACCTACATCTATCATGGTAGGTTCAGGCCTTGGGGCAGAACATGGTGTGCTTATTAAAAGCGCAGAATTTTTAGAAAAAGCAGGTCATATCAATGCGATCATCATGGATAAGACTGGGACTTTAACGGAAGGAAAGCTATCTGTTACGAAAGTGATATATACAGCAGGTGATGAAATGTATAACTTAGCTTTCACAGTGAATCTTGAAAAAGGTTCTACCCACCCTATTGCACAAGCCATTGCTAAATACGGTGCTAGCAAAGGCGTGCCACAAATGATCGTGAAAGACTTCCAAGATATTCCAGGAAAAGGATTGGAAGGACGTATAGCGGATAAATTGATTCGGGTTGGTCATACTCGCTGGATGCAAGAACTAGGTGTTGATATCACGCCATGGCAAGCTGAGATCCACAGTCTGGAAGAACAAGGCAATTCTGTATCCGTCTTGTTAGTAGACGGCACAGTACACGGTATTTGGGCTGTAGCAGATACATTGCGGCCAGAAACTCCTGAGGTTGTAAAGGCTTTACAAGAGCAAGGCATCGATGTGTGGATGGTCACAGGAGATAATGCGCGCACAGCGAACTATATAGCTGCCCAAGCAGGAATTACTCACGTAGTAGCGGAAGTACTGCCACAAGATAAAGCAAATACCATCGCCACATTACAAAGTCAAGGAAAATCCGTTGGCATGGTGGGAGATGGTATCAATGATGCGCCAGCTTTAGCGCTAGCAGATATTGGATTTGGTATCGGTCATGGTACGGACGTAGCCATTGAGGCGGCGGATATCGTATTAGTGCGAAATGATTTGCG
>CAUQUX010000048.1:0-9075 GCA_963521235.1 uncultured Veillonella sp.
CTTGTGTATAACTCTGGATATACACCAAACAATATGGAATCCCGTAATCCAGAAGCATTGAAACGATTTAAGGCATTCAACGATAAATTAAATGAAATTCCGTACAATAAAGAACTGATTGCTAAATATGGCCCAGGTCATCAAGGTACTGAAACCATTGATGGGGTCAAACCACCTGTAATTAATAAAGATTATCTAGCTTTATTCTATTACATGGAAGATCCGTCTTTCAAAATTGTACGACCTCAATTTAATGGCGGTCATTTCAAAGATGAATACAATAAACGCATTAACCAACAAACCATGGGTAGCGCAAGATTACGGAAGCAACACTTCTTCTTACAAGACACATGGCAAATCAACAAAGATACTTTGTTACAACCAATTGTTCGTTTAGATCATAGTGATTTATTTGGGTCTCATATGACGTTCAATATGGGCGTTACTCACAATGTAGGTGGCAATGCACATCGTCGATTGAAAGCCAATGTGGGCACTAGTTATACAGAGCCAGGTATGGGTGAATTATACTATAACTGGGAAATGTTTGGACCTACGGTAACGAATGTGGCTCCATTGTCTGGTGGACGTGCTCGCTTAGGTTGGTATTGGATTGGCAACCCTACATTAAAACCTGAAACGTCAAAAAATATAGATATTTCCTTTGAAGGAGAAAATAAAAATACCTATATGAAATTGACGGCTTTCCGCAATCAAATTCGCAACTATATGACAATTGCTAATACTGGACATTTAATGGATTTCTATCCATATTTAGATGAAAGCACTTATTTTGGGGCTACAAAATATGCTCATGCACCAGATATGCTTTATACATTCCGCAATATCGGAAAAGCACGTGTCAATGGTGTTGAATTGGAAGTCAAACAACGATTAAATGACCATGCGAAATTAAAAGTAGGCTATACATACTTGGATGCAGTGAATAAAACAAATCCAGATATGCCAAAACGATTGTTGGATAAACCAATGCATAAACTTGATTTAGGATTGGAGTTAGAAGATAAAGTAAGTGGCTGGAGTGGTAATATTTGGACTGATTACTATTATGGTATGTTAGATAGTAACTCTGTTGCTGGTGGTGGTAACTATATTACATCACAAGTGGACCCTGCTAATAATGATAAGTCTATTATCACATACGAGTTCAATACGAAAAAAACAGCTGATATGTACAAGATGAAAACCTATGGCATTTGGAATATGATTGTACAGAAAAAAATTGATAAAGACTCCCTTGTATACTTTGGCATGAACAATGTATTCAACCATCGTGATGATGATCGTGCTCTACAAGGACGTCAGTTCCGATTTGGTATGAACTTAAAATTTGGTTCCGATGGATCTAGCACTTCCAAACATACGGATGCTAAGGTTGCAGCAATGAATGGAACGGCTCCAATCACAGAACATGGTGTATCGAAAGCTCAAGAATCTCTAATATCGTCAGTATTAGAATCTCAATTTGACCAAAGTCGAGAAAAAGGTGCTACTGTAGTGGGAGATATCCGCTTTGGTGGTGACAGTCATTTAGGTAGTGATCGACCAGCAAACCGTGTGACAGCAGTCAGCTCAATTAGTGATGGAGCATTGAAAAACTTACAAGATAAAAATGAACATGGCTTCCATAGTCGCTTACGCTTAGGTGTGGATGCTCGTGTGGGCGATCATACGAATGTAAAAGTAGTAGCTACAGCACAAGGTCAAGAAGGCGTCGATGCATCGCATGTCACAACAGGGTCTAAAGGACTTTCTCATAGCCGTTTAGAAACAATAGATGTTACAAACCATCATGCTAAATGGGATTTCAGTGTCGGTCGATTGACTGAGAAATTTGGTATGACCGGATACTTGTTTAATAAAGAGTTTGATGGGTTACGTAGTGTTTGGACTAGTGATAAAGACCAATTACGTATTGGTTACGGTGATTTCCGTCATAGCACAGGTATTGAAGATTCTGCATATACCCATGCAATTTTCACTAAATTCAAACGACCTCCAACTGTGGATGAATTTGTAGGAACAACCTTTGATTACACGGGCCTTTCTGAAGAAGAGAAAAAATTAGTAGGTGGTGCAAAAGTTGAAAAAGTCGTGAAGGATGCACCGAATACAATTAACTTCTATCAACAGTTGAAAGCTTTACAAGGGGATTACAAATCACTAAGTGAGAAAAAAGAAGAGTTTGCTAGTGATCTTGCTACCTTGAAAGATGAAATGGACAATGAATACATTGCCGATACTCCTGAAAAGAAAGAGCAATATAGAAAAGATATTGAGGCAAAAACAAAAGAACTTGAAGAAGTTACTACGAAACTAGACGCCAATATCGATGCTCAATATGATGTAGTATCTCGTATGCAAGAAATTGCCTTAAAAGCATATGGACATGATAAAGGATTTAAAAAATATAATGTAGCAAAAAAGGCAGATGAAGAAATTACAATTCCAATTAAATTGCCAGATATTGAATTTAGATTTACTGGTACAGTGATTAATCATGATGAGGATGAAGATACAGATTACGAAGATCCAGTAGATTCTGATAAATTTTATACAAAACCTAAGGCTAACCCAAGCGGTGCTAACCTAGATAATCCACTATTTAAATTGAAAGTGACGGATCCAGGAGTATTAGGTAAAGATAGAAAAGAATATCTCAAAAAATGGTTTGAATCCAATAAAGAAGAAATCATTAAAGCATATAAAGCACGTGCTATGGAAACGGCAAAACTTTCTGTAGGCGAACGTGGTACGGTAAAAGAAATTACTTTCAAAGATGAAGATTTGGCAAAAGCTGGCGATGCTTTATACGAAATGAACTATCTAAATATAGGTACACCTGGTGAATCTGAAATTTCTAAAACCTATCATTCTGGACACTATCCATATCTTGTAGCACGTTATTTCAATGAAATCGTAAGTGCCTTAGAAGCCACAGATGGACATAGTAAATTGCCAAGAGAAGCATTCATTCCATACACTGGCGCTATCATTCCAGCAGAAGGTATCGTATTACAACGTGATGTGATTCCACCGATTAAACGGGCGGGCTATGTACAGTTACGCCATATGGTAGGTCAGCAATTAGGGCTTACTGCTTGGTACTTGCGTTCCATGGGTAATGATACAAATACAGTACAATTTGCTAGTGGCTTAGGTACATCAAGTACAACTTTCAAAGGTGTGGCTAATGTAATCGGTATTGGGGCAAAATACAGTACAGGTAATGCATCTGTATCCATTGACTATGGTCAAAACAGAACTGACTTTGGTCGTTTTATGAATGGACGCACCGTGTATAACTATGTTCCAGGTAGTATTAACTTTACACCAACTGGTCGTGCTATGGGTGGAAATCCAAGCTTCTGGGTAGTACGTTTTGATATTGGTCAATCCGACTATAAACGTGCAGGAAGTTGGAATGGTTTCATCGATTACAAACGATTTGATCATGGTTCCTTCTTTGGCGGTAATGGAAGCGGTTCAGTACCAGATCGTTACTTAGATGGTATTAGTAGCTTTACTGTAGGTGGCGGTTACGTGCCTCGTAAAGATTTCTTATTAGAAGCATTCTACACATTTGATGCGAAGGCTATTGGACAACGTGATACATTGTATGGTGGAGAAAACTTTAAATTAGGAAATTATACAAGAATCCAAGGAACATATAAATTCTAATGCTATCTTATTGTATACATCTTTGATGTAATGTAAGAGATTACTTTTAATGCCTAATGAGTGCGTATTTAGTGCTCATTAGGCATTTTATGTATTGATACTCATGTGTTTCCAAAAGAGTGCGTAGGATAATAATCTTTAGTGAATCACCTTAAAAGAGTGTGTAATGGTTATACGTATATTGGTAGGCTTATATGTATACTTTGTAGAGGAATAGAAATATATGTTAATAGACCTAATTCATATACGTATCACATTATAAAAATGAGAAATATTTACAAAAAATATAACTAAATGGGCTAATTGAAAACGTTTCGGAGTGGAGTTAATAGATTGATTAGTATAAAATCAAAGATAAATGATATTTTTTGTCATTTGTGTTATTATTGTGTTATTTTATTATGAAGATTCGGGAGTAGATTGCAATGACGACAAAGCGTAGAAAGCAACAGAAGTACTTCATGCTATCTTGTGCGATTGCTACATGGATAGCACTACCAGGGTTGATGTACTCAAACTCAGTACAAGCTGAGGGATCTGTATATGTTACGGCTGATAGAGCTCATGAAGAAGCTAAATATAACTCACAACAAGTGAGCATTATTACTAAAAAGGATATTGAACAAAAACAAGCTAAATCAGTAGAAGATATCATTTTCACTGAAAGTGGCGTATCTAGTACTGTAGATTCTATGGGTCGTGTAGGCGTGTCCATTCGTGGTGCAGAAGCACGTCATACTTTGATCTTAGTGGATGGCCAAGCCGTACTAGGCGACTTGGCTAAGTTCAGTGGTGCAGCAGATGAAGTTATGCGCTTAGGCACAGAGAATGTAGAACGTATTGAAATCGTACAAGGTTCTGCCAGCGCTAAATACGGTTCTGATGCTATTGGTGGTGTTGTTAATATTATCACTAAAAAAGCAGCGAAAAAACCGACTATCCAAATCAATGGTGAAGGATCTCGTGCAAAAGGTGGAGAAACTGGCTATGGTAATACTAATTTCTTCTTGCGCGCCGATTCGGGACAAATGGGTAAAGTTCGTGTAGCCATCTCCGGTAGTAAACGTGATATTTTACCAGTATATGCTACAAAAGAAAGAAGAGATACTGGTGATAAACTAGAAGGAGACTTCAAACCTAATGCACTTCGTTTCTACGGAGATACTTCTGATATTGGATTTAATGGTATTTATGATATTAATAAAGATCATAACATTCAGGTACGTCTAAATCGCTATACAGAAGACCTATATCGGGATGTTAAAAATAGTACATCTCCAATGGAGCCTCAACGTCATTTTAAACGTGATAGTAACCGTAACACATTGAACATGATTTGGAATGGTCGTGGTGGTGCCAGCGATTGGAAGTTAGAATTAAATCATTCTCGTATTAATGAAAATGATGTTTCTTTAATTAACTACGCTGGTCGTTCTCAATATGAAGGTAAAAACGAATTACGTTATATTGATGATGTAGACCATCGTCAAACAGATATTCGTTTCAATGCAAACTCTGCTATTGGGGATAAGCATACTTTGAGCTGGGGTATTGCACAAACTAAAGAAACAGGTTTTGGTAGTCGACTAAAAAGTTCTCCTAATGTAAAAACTCGTTATATTGATCCTTGGGATTTCGATAAAAATTTATTAGTTGCTGGTGTAGACCGTTTACAACGTCGACCTGGTGACAATAGCTTACGTATTTATTCTCATATTCATGATTACAAATTTAAACCAAGTAAAGATGGTTTACCAATCTGGGATAAAGATTATGAATACTATGGCGCAGAAAAAGAAAGCGATATTCCACCGATTACCTATGAATATTTGCGGGAGCACAAATTAGATGGTAATGGATCTACAGATCCATCTTCTTATTATAATAATTTATCCGACTTTGGTGTAGATGATGCGCATTGGAAGAAAATTGTCGAATTCAATGATGCTCTCAAAAAAGAAAATAACTTGAATGCATCTTCTGTATATGTTAAATATTTTACACAAGGTGAATCTTTAGATCCAGCAGAGCGCGCTAAAGCACCAAAATATAAAGGTGTAAAGTTCCTAGAAAAATATCGTGAACGTGAACAACGCATCACGGAAGGTGAAGGCAGTGTTAAAAAAAATAATTATTACTTATCTGATGCATGGCAAGTGAACAAAGATTTATTAGTTCAACCAACGCTTCGTATCGATAAGAGTAGTTTATTTGGTTCTCATGTATCTTGGAATTTTGGTGCTACCTATAATGTAAACTCTAATGCTCATCGTCGTTTGAAAGCGAATATTGGTACTGGTTATTCTGAACCTGGCATGGGTGAATTATGGTATAACTGGCAAATGTTCGCATCCAATCCAGTAGCACAAGGTGTAGCTAAAATGGGATGGTATTGGGCAGGTAATCCAAACCTAAAACCTGAAACATCTAAAAATATCGACATTAGTTTTGAAGGGGAAGGTAAAAATGATTATGCTCGTTTAGGTGTATTCCAAAACCGTATTCGTAACTATATGTCCGTATACTTTACAGGAGAATTACAAGACTGGGCACCACAATTATCAAAACAAGATAAATGGATGCAAGCACCAGATTTAATTTATAGTTTTAAAAATATTGGTAAAGCAAAAATTACTGGTGTGCAGTTAGAATGGAAACATAAATTTGGTTCTAAATGGAGTACACGTTTTGGTTGGACTCGTTTACAAGCGTTGAATCAATCTGATCCTACAATGCCGGCCCATTTATTAGACCGTCCAACTAACAAAATCGACTTCGGTATTACTTATGAAACTAAGAAGTGGAATGCACAACTGTGGGCAGACTATTATCATAAAATGCTTGATAGTAATACACAAAAAAATCGTTCCAACTACTGGATTAGTGGTATTGATTCCGATAGTGCCATCTATAATGTATCTAATGACTACGAAGAGAAATCATTCGGTACATGGACTGCCATGGTACAACGTAAGTTTGGTAATGATTCCTTAGTGTATTTCGGGGTTAATAATATCTTTGATCATCGTGATGATGATAGAGCAACACAATCTCGCGTATATCGTTTTGGTGTAAATCTTAAATTTGGCGCAGGTGGAGATAGTAAAGCTCAAGATGCGAAGGTGCAAAATCCAGCAGTAACAAATGGTATAAATGGTACAACTCCTATCACAAAAGTTCATGTCGATAAAGCTATAGCTACTGTGAATGGCGATGATATGGGACGTGAGCATCAATTCTTAGAAAGACCATTTGATGCCAAGAAAGAAAAAGGAACTGAATTTATCGGTGATTATCGTACACGTTTAATGGCACATGGTGGTTCTGAACGTCCACAATCCTTGTACACAAGTAATGCGTATGTAGGTAATGCAGAGTATAATCTAAAAGATCAAAAAGAACATGGATTAGAACAACGTATCCGTTTTGGTGTAGATGCAAGAATCAATGACAATACAAATGTAAAAATTCTTGCTAGTGCTAGTGGAACTCATTCCATTGATACAGCTAGTACGACAATTAATTCTAAAGGATTAAATAAACAACGATTAGAAAACTTAGATGTTACACATTCTGGTGGACATTGGGATTTCTCTGTTGGTCGCTTATCTGAATCCATGGGTGCTACTGGATACTGGTTTAATAAAACATTTGATGGAGTTCGTGCTGTATGGACGGACCAAAGAAGTCAATTCCGCACAGGTATTGGTTCCTTTAAAGCAAGTACGGGTATTACAGACTCCGCCTATAACCATAGTACGTACTCTACATATTTTAGAGCTCCAACATTAGAAGAGTTTATCGGATTAAATCATTTATATGCATATGACAATGATAAAGCAATGTTAGCCGATAAATGGGGTATTGTACCTGAAGTAGATGGTAAAAAAGTACCTGGTGAAGGATCACCAATGGACACATACCTTAAAGAGTTTAAGGGTAAAAATGAAAATCTATATTTTGTAGAACAATTGGCAAACGTAGATGCATCTATGCCGAATGCAACGGATGCAGAAAAAGATGCAAAAAAAGTTGAAATCATTCAACGTATGGCTAAGATTCTAAACCAAGCGTATCCAGAACTTTTAAAAGGTAAATCCATGGGTTACAGAATGGAAAAAGATGCTGAAACCATGAAAGTTTTATATGAAGTAGAAGACGCTAATCATAATACAGCTTTATTAGAAGTAAATATGAACAATTATACTCCTAATATTACGTATAGCGAAGATAAAATTCGTGCCACAGACTCTGACGATGCTAAAAAATTCAAAGAAGAAAAAAATAAAGTCTTATATGAATTAAAAGTGGTAGAAAAAGAAGCGTTAAATAAAAAAATGGCATCTCCATTGGCAGATCCAACGATTTTAACACCAGACTATATTGATGCACATAAAGCACAGTTAGAAGAAGGCTATTTAGCAGCAGCTGAATTATTAGCTAAAACTAACTGGAATGAAATCTATGTATATGACAGAGATAATAACAACTCTGCTATGAAAAATATGGATATTTTTAGTATGGAAGATGGATATTACAAGAAGATTTACTCATGGAAACCAGAAGCTGCCAAATACTCTAATCCAGTAAAAGATTACAAATTCAAACGTGTAGTAAAAGTGTTCAAAAAAGGCGGATCTGAATGGCCTAAAGGTGATAAAATTCTTGACTATAATGTAGTAGAAGAATTAAAAGGTGGTAACTTTAAATCCGAAAAGAGTGAATATGGTGAGACTACATTACCAGCTATCGCGAAAGAATACTTAAAAGAATTGCTATCTGCAGTTAAAGATTCTGAACAAGGTAATACATTACCTCGTGCTGCCTTAGAAAAAGTAGTGGGCAAACCAATAAAAGTAACTGGCTTGAAATTGGAACGTGATATAATTCCAGCCATCGATAAGGCATTATTTGCTCAATATAAAACGCAAATCAATCCACGATTAGGTATTCAAGCATGGTTCTTACGTTCCTTGAACAATAATGAACACACAATGCAAGCCGGTCATGCGAAAACTAAGATGGAAACGCATACTGGAATTACTGGTTACACGACTGGTTGGTATGCAGAGCCAATTTACGGTGATGTAACATCTGAAGTTCCAGACTTTACTAATGATACATATACATCAAAACGATTGGCTAACATTTTCGCCATCGGTGCACAATATCAAGTTGGTGATAATGCTCTTATCTCCTTAGATTACGGTTTCAACCGCAGTGACTTTGGTCGTTACATGAACGGTCATACCAACTTCGATCATATTCGTGGTACCGCAGACTTTACGGTAAAAGGTCACTCCATGGGTGGTACGCCACACTTCTGGACAGCTCGTCTTGATATCGGTCAATCTGACTACACAAGACCTGGTA
>CAUQUX010000049.1:0-8939 GCA_963521235.1 uncultured Veillonella sp.
TGAATACATGACCTTCTTCAATGAGTGGTCGCATATAGCGATAGAAGAATGTCAATAATAAAGTACGAATATGTGCGCCGTCCACATCCGCATCTGTCATGATGATGATTTTGTTATAACGGCTCTTCGTAATATCAAAGTCTTGTCCAATACCTGTACCAAAAGCAGTAATCATAGAACGAATTTCTGCATTGGCTAAGATTTTATCAAGACGAGCTTTTTCTACATTTAGAATTTTACCACGCAATGGCAAAATCGCTTGGTAACGGCGATCACGGCCTTGTTTTGCGGTACCACCCGCAGAATCACCTTCGACGAGGTAAATCTCTGTCATAGTTGTATCTTTTTCAGAACAATCTGCCAATTTACCAGGTAAAGAACTCACTTCTAAGGCATTTTTACGGCGTGTCAATTCACGAGCTTTACGGGCTGCTTCACGAGCACGGCTGGCATTGGTTGCTTTTTCGATGATTTTCTTCGCTTCTGCTGGATGCTCTTCCAAGAAGACACGCAATCCATCAGACACGATAGTATCTGTAATCCCTTTGACTTCGCTATTACCTAGTTTGCCTTTTGTTTGGCCTTCAAATTGTGGTTCCAATACTTTTACGCTCACCACAGCTGTCAAGCCTTCACGCACATCTTCCCCAGTCAAGTTACTTTCATTTTCTTTTAAAATGCCAGCCTTGCGACCATAGTCGTTCAACGTACGTGTTAAGGCTGTACGGAAACCGCTCAAGTGCGTACCACCATCAATGGTGTTGATATTATTAACGAAGGACAAAATCGTTTCGCTATAGCTATCGTTATATTGTAACGCCACATCTACTACCACATCGTCACGAGTATTATCGATGGAGATAACACTTGGTGTGATGGCTTCTTTCGCTTCATTTAAATACTCAATGAATTGTACCAAGCCACCTTCGTAGTGAAAACTTTCACTGCGACCTTCCCCACGTTTGTCGCACAAGGTAATGCGCAATCCTTTATTCAAGAACGCCAACTCTTGTAAACGAGTTTTCAATACATCAAATTCGAAAATGGTGGTTTCAAAAATTTGTGCATCTGGTTTAAATCGTACTGTCGTACCTGTGCGATCTGTGGTACCAATTTCTTTCAAATCAGATGTTTTATTACCACGTTCAAAGGAAATTTCTTGAATTTTTCCATATTGGTATACATCGACGATGGTCCACTCACTCAAGGCATTTACTACGGAAATACCTACCCCATGAAGACCACCGGACACTTTGTATCCACCACCGCCAAATTTACCACCTGCGTGAAGTTTGGATAATACTAGTTCTACCGCAGGCATACCTGTTTCATGCATCCCCGTCGGAATGCCACGACCATCGTCGATAACTTCAATACTATTATCTTCACAAATGGTCACTTCAATATGCGTCGCATACCCCGCTAGGGCCTCATCCACACTATTATCTACAACTTCATACACCAAGTGATGTAATCCACGGGCAGATGTGCTACCAATATACATACCAGGTCGCATTCGAACAGCTTCTAAGCCTTCGAGGACCTGTATATTACCGGCATCATAATTCGTTTGTTCTGCCATCTGACATCCTCCTACTTTATATAATGACATCCCATACTAGTCACTATATTCTATATAATACATTCTATTATACAATACTTTAGCACATTAATAAAAGACTAGGAATTTATTTCACTTCCATTTTATCTTCTTCCGTCCAACGATATTTATTCGTAATATTCACCACTTGCTCTAATGTTAATTCTTCTTGTGGTTTCGAAGTAATTAACATCGTTGCCCAATACATATCGTTCGCATCTTTCGAGCCTTTGAATAAACGATTCAAATAATAGTAAATACTTTCTTCTTTTGCCACCTCATACCATTCATAGGTGCACCAAGGGGCCATCCCTTTTATTTGGTCATATTTATAATGGGGATACTTCCGCAATAAACCTTTTACCGTGTGAATGATATGCCGATACTTTTTATATTCACACTGAGGACATACCTTCGCAGATCCCGCTGATTGCCAACGACCACAAGTAGGACATTGATGAAAATGTTCTTGCTGTAGTACAAATTCTTTCTTCGCCTGCTCAATTCGTGTTTGCCACACTTTTTTCCGTAATTCCTCATGACGTATCACACTGACCGAATGTTGGATACTCTGCACTAACTCATCTGGCAATGTAATCCTATGAAAGTCTATACTTTCATCACGGACTGGTGTCATATCTAAGGCATCACCCGATACAGCCTGTGGTACTAAAGAACGTCGTGGCAGTTGTACTTTAATATCTGTAATAATCGATTCTCCATAATACTCACGCAGTACTTCCAATAATTGTGGCTTGCGCATGGTCATTTCTTGCATCCATACAGTATGACCAATTTCAACTATGATAACAGGTGGTTTAATCTGCACTAATTTTGCTTGTCCACTCACCATAGGACCTACCACAGATTCCCAATCGTGATAGAGTTTCATGAGTCGATACATCTTATAAATACCTAGCTCTTGCAACATAGCATCACAAAGATCGGAACCTCGTGTAAAAGATTCTATATTACTCTCCATGTGACATATCCTCCATCAAGTCTATATACTGCACCCTGTCTAGCCCCATCATATCTGTTGTATCCGTAGTTGTAATGATTGTCTGTACACGTTTGTGAATGAATTTGATTAAATTAGATCGACGTTCCTGGTCTAGCTCACTGAGTACATCATCTAATAGTAATATTGGATATTCTCCTACTTCCGATTTTATATATTCTAATTCACTTAGTTTGACAGATAGAATGGCTGTCCGTTGTTGTCCTTGTGAACCAAATCGTTTTAAATCCATAGAACCAGAGTAAAAGATAATATCATCACGATGAGGACCTACCGACGTTTGCAACCGTCGTCGATCGTCTTCTAAATTGTCTTGCAAGGCCTGCAATAATGATTCCTTAGTGACTAACAGTTGTTTCTCACTATAAGGCTGGCTATATTGCAATCGTAAATCTTCTTTACCATTGGTAAGCTTTCGATTCATTAAGTCCATTAATTGATTTAACTTTTTTAAACTTTCCAATCGTTTTTGAATAATTTGAGATCCCAAAGTAGCAATTTGTTCGTCCCAATCTTGGACAGGAACCTTACTCGTATAACTATACTCTTTTAATATCCGATTTCTCTGCTGTACCGCTCGTTGATACATAGTAAGCTGGTGATAATATTGCGGACTAGTCTGACTAATCTCCATATTTAAAAACCGTCGACGTAAGGAAGGAGTCCCTTTGATTAAATCTAAATCTTCCGGCGAAAAAATAACCGTATTCAAAGTACCAATCAATTCTTTTTGGGATAAGGGATTATCGTGCAACCGAATAATTTTTTTTCCTTGGCGACCCCATTTTATCTGCAATGTGTGAGGCGTATCAGCTTTCATAAACTGAATGATAATACTGGCCTCCTCCTCATTCCAAGAAATAACATCTTTCATATCCGATGTACGATGGCTATGTCCCATCGTCGCAATATAAGCAGATTCTAAAATATTCGTTTTCCCATTTCCATTAGGTCCATGGATGACAATAATTTCTGGTGTGAAAGTAATAGTTCTATGACGATGATTGCGAACATGTATGAGTTCCAATTCAGTCACATACACAATTAGACCTCCTTCATCACAGTGATTGTTAATTCCTGATTAATGATTACCACATCATTAGGATAGATTTTTTTACGTTTTTCTGTAACTACTACATTATTCAAAGTGATTTTTTCTTCATCCAATAATACTTTGACTTGACCACCTGTAGCTAGTACATTGGCGTATTTTAACAGTTGATCTAATTGAATATACTCTGTATGAATGGATACAACTTCTTTATTCATCATGTCCTCTTTCTTTTAATTATGTGTATGAACTGGTGTTACCACATAGGTATAATGGTCATTATTATCTTGACGAATCACCATAGCGCCTTGTGATTGCAAGTACATATGGATTCTTTCACCTGTGCTATGTTTCAACAATTCATCAATATATTTACCATTGAAATTAATGGTGAAAGGTTGTCCTTCAAAAGTACATACTACGATGTCTTTAACCATACCAATATCTGCACTTTGAGAACTCAATGTAACTTGATTTTCTTCCCAATCATAACGAATAGCAGAATAGCTCATATCCTTTGCCATAAAATAAACACGGTCCAAAGAACTAGCAAATTCACGGCGGTTCAAAATCGCACTAGCATCAAATTTAGCAGGAATAACACGTTTATAATCAGGGTATGTACCTTCAATTAATCTTGAAATAATATATACAGTATCAAATACAATAGCTACTTGATTTCTATTCCAAATTAATTTAACCATAACAGGTTGATCTGATGGTAATACTCTGGACACTTCTTCTACAGTACGTTTTGGAATGACAATACGCATTGGATTTTCAAGAGCTGTATCTAAGGTCACTTTTTTCACAGCCATACGATGTGTATCAGTACCTACCATAGTCAGCTCATTGCCTTCAATTTCCACTAATGTACCACAGAAAATAGGGCGGTCTGTATCCGTAGAAGTAGCGTATACAGTTAAGTCAATTAATTGTTTTAGCTGTTCTCCGTCAATCATAATACTATTGTCATCTTGGATTTGTTCTACTAAGGAGAAATCTTCTACTTGCATAGTTACCAATTTAAATTCAGAATGATCTGATTTAATTTGCAATTGATTAGAATTGTCTGGTTTATATAATTCTACTTGTTCTCCTGGTAATTTTTTTAAAATTTCTTGAAAGTATTTAGAACCTACTACAATCGTACCTGGTTCAAGAATCGTAGCATCCACTTGGGATCGCATACCGATTTCAAAATCATTAGCTTGTAATTCTACATAATTTTCTTTTGTAGAAATGTAGATTGAGCCTGGTAAGTTAGAGCTTGTTTTATTGCTTGCTACGCGTTGGAAGAGTGACATGGCTTTCACCAATTCGTTTTTGTTAAATTGCAGTTTCATCATTAACTCCTTGTGACTAATATAACTATGTTAGAGTTTGTTTGTTTAAAGTAGTAGCCGTAGTAGTAGGGGCCGTGTACAAGTGGATAGGTGTATAAAGTTCGCTCATAGTAAGGTTTTACACATGTTTACAACATGGGGAATAGAATGTTATGTATATACACATAGTAACAGTACCTGCATGACCTTGTGTGTAAGTCTATCATTATTAACAGTCTACGCACAAAGTGTACACAGGTTACACATATACTTATACACATAGGGGATTTACTTGGCTTGTTCTAATTCTTCACGAATCCTATTAATAGTAAGTCGTAAATCTTGATCTTTTTCTATTTCTCTAGATATTTTTTCATAGGCATGCAATGCCGTAGTATGATCCTTTTTGCCAAAGGCAAAGGAAATTTGAGGGTAACTTTCATTGATCAATTCACGAGCTAAATACATGGCAATTTGGCGTGGATGCGCATATTGTTTATTCCGTTTTTGACTCACTAAATGTTCTAATTTGATTTTGAAGTAATTCGCGATAAACTCTTGAATGTATTTAATAGATAAGACGATTTTTTCTGTATGAATAATAAAATCCTTAATAGCTTTATTGGTAAACTCCACATCGATGGATTCTAATCGACCACTAATGGCTGCCTGTGTAATTAATGTTTCAAAAGCTCCTTTTAATTCACGAATATTTCGATTATTGAAATATTGAGCAAATAAATGGACTACTTCTTTTGGTACATATAGAGTTGGATATTCGCTGCGACGATGGTGAATTTCCTCGTGAATGATGGCCTCAATCATCTCAGGATTTGGGGCTTCAATTTTTACGGTAAGACCACTATTGAATCGTGTGATTAAGCGCTCTTCCATTTCCTTATAATCTTTCGGTGGTTTATCACTGGACAGGATAACCGCTTTATTGTGACTGAGTAAATGGTTGAAAGTATTAAAAAACTCTTCTTGCGTAGTTTTTTTATTTTTTTCCTCTAAGAATTGCACATCGTCAATGATGAGTACATCGATATCTCGGAAGTTACGGCGGAATTGATCCGGCGTTTTTGTCCGTAAGGATTCAATAAAACTGTTCATAAAATCTTCACTGGTAATGGACATAATTTTAGATGCTGGATTTTTCGCTAAAATTTCATTACCGATAGCATGCATTAAATGGGTTTTACCAAGACCAGATTGGCCGTGAATGTATAGAGGATTGTGGCGAAGGCCTGGATTATCTGCCACTGCTTTCGCCGCGCTAAAGGCAACGCGGTTAGAATTAGATTCAATGTAGTTATCAAATGTGAATGCTTGATTTAAATGTGATTTTGAAGAACTACTTATCTCTCGTTGCACAGGAGGTGCTGGAGGCACTGGAACTGTTGTTTTGGTAGCAAATAAATCAGTAGGAACTGGTTTTTGTATACCTTGCGTAGTGGACGTATTTCTTTGGATAATCACAGGAGCGTCATAGCTAGGACGGCTCACCCCAGCAGGTAATAGTTCATCTGGATCGTCTGGATCCCAAGGTGGAGGGATAATAGGAGATGGAGAACTTTCCATCGTAGTATCTTCGATGGATGGCATATCGATAGGTGGCATAGGAGGAATGTCTGTGCTGTGATAGCTTGTGACATCTGCAGAAATAGAATCTGTGGAAGAGGTATCTGTTATATACTCTATTGTTTGTAAAGTAGGAAGTAAACTTCTGGCTGCCTCTAGGATTTGATTATGGACTAAAGGAGTTTGAATGTATTTACGTTTACTAGGATCCATTACAAACAAAGTTAGGATAGTGGATGACATGGAATAGGGCATTAAGGAATTAACGACCAAGGAGTCCCACATTTGCGGGGGCATTTTTGTTTTTGTTTTTTGCATCACTTGGTCCCATAGGGAATAGAGATCTAAGTCGCTCATAATAAACCTTCCTGTATGTGTATAAGAATGATTTGTCCACACTGCCATTGGTGTGGATAACTAAAAATTAGACAAAGAAAAAGAGCTCATAAACAAGATAACGATTAGAGTTACTACTATCCACAGTAATGTGAATAAGTCAGTGGATAAAATGTAAAAAATGTGGAAAACTTGTTTATAACCCTTTGTTGGTGTATAGCCTTATTATACCAAAAACTCGTTTGCTTTACTATGCATACTATGGGATTCATTTTTACTTTTCTAGACTGCTCATCAAAAATCTTTACGTATTACTATAAAAGTTATAGTAAATGTTAAAGATTTTATTATAAGGAAGTAAAGAGTATGAAGAATAATAAGAGACATTTGCAGATGTATTAAGATATGTACTACAGCAATATTACAAATCGTTTATATATATGCTAATAAAAACAAGGTTTATATTGACAGAATTAGGGTTTATACATATAATTACTATGTTATGGTATACGAAAAAATAAACCTATCATGAGGAGGTGTTGTTGTAATGAAACGTACTTACCAACCAAATACACTTTGGAGAAAACGTACTCATGGTTTCCGTGAACGTATGAAAACCATCGGTGGCCGTCTAGTGTTAAAACGTCGACGCGCTAAAGGCAGAAAACGCTTATCTGCATAATCAAATATACAGCAAGAGAACTTGGCGACCTAGCCAAGTTTTTCTGTATGTACGGTATTAAAGGATAACTATGAATAGTTTAACAAAAGATAGAAGAATACGGAAAAACAATGAATATCAATTAGTGTATAAGCACGGTCGCTATGAAGTGGGACGTCTTTGTGTGGTCTATCATATGCCGGTGGCAAAACAAAAGAGTAAGATTGGTTTCGTCACAGGGAAAAAGGTAGGAGGCGCTGTACAGCGCAACAGAGCACGACGTTTGATGAAAGAAGTGTATCGTCTGCATCAGCATGAATTGCGCGAAGGTCATCATATTGTAGTCGTAGGTCGAGGGTACTTGGCTAATGCTACGTATGAACAGGCAGAGCGTGAAATGATGCGTCTATTCAAAAAATGTAAATTAGTAAAGGATAGAAACTAATGGGTATTAGTAAACTTGTAAATTACTTGTTAATTGGATTAGTTCAGTTCTATCGATATGCTCTATCTCCTTTAAAGCCAAGTACTTGTCGTTTTTATCCCACCTGTTCGATGTATATGTTGCAAGCATTGCAACGGTATGGACCTTTAAAAGGTAGCTATTTAGGCATCAAACGGATTTTAAAATGTCATCCCTTTCATAAGGGTGGATATGATCCTCTGCCATAGCACAATTTTGGAAATACCTGAGTACCCGTATGGATGAAAAATAGACCATACCATAACGTATATGGGTACATGAAAGTTCGTACACAGAGAACAAGAAAAGGAGTAGGCATGGAAATCTTTCAATATTTAGTAGATTTTATGAGAAGCCTTGTGGAATATTCGTTTTTGGCAACAAAATCGATGGGCTTCCCAAGCTATGGTATCGCGATTATTTTGCTTACCATTGTTATTAAACTTGTATTAGCACCGTTGACACAAAAACAAGTGCAGTCTATGAAAGGCATGGCTGATTTACAACCAAAAATGAAAGCCATCCAAGACAAATATAAGGACAATCCACAAAAAGCACAGCAAGAAATTATGAAAATGTACAAAGAATTAGGCATCAACCCATTAGCTGGTTGTTTACCACTTCTAGTACAAATGCCATTCTTGATTGCTATTTTCTATGCATTGCAAGGATATCCATATGATCCTCAATATGCGCAATTCTTATGGTTACCAAATTTGAGTGATCCAGATCCAATCTATGTGTTACCAGTATTGTCTGCATTGTCTACTTATATCATGAGTAAACAAACATCTGCTAGCGGTGGTAATAATCAACAAGCAAAGATTATGAATATTTTCATGCCATTATTCATTGGCTATATCAGTTTAAACTTTGCTAGTGGATTGGTAATTTACTGGGT
>CAUQUX010000050.1:0-8909 GCA_963521235.1 uncultured Veillonella sp.
TTATGTCTTTTATGAGTAGATATTTGTACTCGATTTTAAGTATTTATAAGTATAAGGAGTTTTCTATGAGGGCATTATTTCAATTCATCAATAAATTTAGCCTCATCCAGCAAATCTGCGTAGGTCTCTTAATCGGCACTGGTATTGCCGTATGGTCCCCAGAAAATGCTGTGAAGTTATCTTTATTGGGTACCATCTTCGTAGGTGCGCTAAAAGGTGTGGCACCCGTATTAGTATTTTTCTTAGTCATCGCAGCAGTCAGCCGTCATCGTTCCGGTCAAAAAACAGGCATGCGTTCCATCATCGTACTGTATTTAATCGGTACATTCGCCTCTGCTGCCATTGCTGTAGTAGGCAGTTTCTTATTCCCTACTACGTTGCTATTAACAGCATCCCCAGCTGATACAGCGCCTCCTAGCGGTATCACTGCCGTCCTTTCTACCTTATTAACTAATATTGTAGAAAACCCTGTGAAAGCCATTTTAAGTGGTAACTACATCGGCATTCTTGGATGGGCTCTATTATTCGGTTTCGCGCTCCGCCATGCAGCCGATGAAACAAAAGATGTAATGGCATCCATTTCTGATGCTATCACGTTGGCAGTGCAATGGATCATTAAATTGGCCCCACTTGGTATCATGGGTCTAGTTGCTCAATCCATCGGTGAAAATGGATTAGGCGCTTTACTAACGTATGGTAAATTATTATTAGTTCTATTAGGCTGCATGTTTGCTGTAGCACTTATCATCAACCCATTCATCGTAGCTGTCGTGATGAAACGCAATCCATATCCATTGGTATTCCGTTGTCTTCGTGAATCTGGCGTCACAGCCTTCTTCACTCGTAGCTCAGCAGCGAACATTCCAGTTAACATGGATTTAGCAAAACGGTTAGGCATTACACCTGATACCTATTCCATTTCCATTCCACTAGGCGCTACCATCAACATGGGCGGTGCAGCCATTACGATCACTGTGATGGCATTGGCAGCTGTATCTACATTGGGTATTCAAGTCGACCTAGCCACAGCGATCTTACTTAGCATTATCGCTACCATCTCCGCTTGCGGTGCCTCTGGTGTAGCTGGTGGTTCACTTTTATTGATTCCATTAGCTTGTTCCCTATTCGGTATTTCCAACGACGTAGCTATGCAAGTGGTAGGTGTTGGTTTCATCATCGGCGTGATCCAAGACTCCACCGAAACAGCATTAAACTCTTCTACAGATATCTTATTTACAGCAGCTGTAGATTATGCGCGTCACGGCTACCCAACAGACAAAGTATAAACGTATACTTCACACATACTGTTTGAAAGGTCTATTTGTTCTTTGGTATGGGATGCCACATAGAATCTACAATTACATATGACTTATGAAAGTAAGCACTAACAAGGACTGGTACAATCTGCACCAGTCCTTGCTTATTTGTGTGATTACTTATATTATAAAGCAAACTAGATAATATACTTATTTTTATACACAAAACTATACCTTGGAAAGATGCCTTTTGCTGCCCCCCAATATACTATAAAACCATTTTTCTATACTGTATTTCAGTAACAGCATTAGGCATCCCCAAAATTAGAGGCAAGTTGATATCCATTGTTCAACTTGCCTCTTTTATGTTTTATGTATCTTGTATAGTTCGTAGATTTAGTATAATTTGTACATTTCGTCTACTTTCTCTTATACCCCAGTGTATCCGTGTACTACATTCGGCTTTACTAGGAATGTTGGTAGTACCGCTTCCACTAACTGGCTCAATTTCTGTGAAAGTTCCTCTTTCGTATATTTCACACTATGTGGCACTTGTACATCAAAGCCTATCTTTCTATGTTCCATATCGATTCGGATATCGTATAAGGAGAAACTATCATCATAGGCTTGAATCACTGCCTCTAGACGCTGTTGTAAAGCTAACGTTTGTTCGTTTACAACGATTGGATCCATATGGATGGTCAGTTTTAACTGTAATTCTTTCAAAGCTTGTCGTTCTACACGATCAATCATATTATGGATGGTCATCGCATCTTGTTTTGCATCTACTTCTACGTGGATAGATGCATACTCGTGTCCTGGACCATAATCATGAATCATTAAATCATGAGTTCCTAAAATACCAACCTTAGATTCTACAAAATTAATAATCTCTTGTACACGTTCTGCAGTAGGTTCAAATCCTAATAAACGATCTGTGGCTTCTTTCAGCACTTCAAAACCAGCTTTGGCAATGATAAGTGCCACAATTAAGCCTAAATACCCATCAACGCTCAATTGGAATATACCGCCCAACAATAAGCCAATAGCAATCGCTGCCGTCGCCCATACATCGGATAAAGCTTCTTTCCCATTGGCACGCAAGATAGGAGAATCAATACGATTACCAATGGAACGCAAAAAGAAGGATAACCAAATCTTCAAAGCCATAGCCCCTAACATAACAGCCAGTGCGGATATGGAAAACTCTACTACCTCGGGATTCATAATGTGCTCCACCGCTTCAATACCTAATTGAGCAGCTACTACAAAAAGCAAAATAGAAAAACCAATGGATAATAGATATTCCATTCGACCATGTCCATATGGATGCTCTGCATCTGCTTTACGGCCAGATAATTTAAAACTCAAAAAGGATACTAAGGATCCCCCTGCATCAGCCACATTATGGATAGCATCACTAATCATGGCAATGGAGCCGATAAGAAAACCAATGATTAATTCCCCTAAACAAACTAACACATTTACCACAATACCGGTGATACTCGCCATAATCCCATATTGTTGGCGTACATTAGTATCTTTGACTTCATCTTTATTTTTTACAAATAAACGGATTAATACTTCTGTCATACTACACCTCTTTTATCTATTTAACATATACTCACAATTCTACCCCATTCTAATCTGCTATATCACAGAGGTAGCTTTTTATTCTCATTTACTTTCTCATTATATACTATTATTTAACTATTATCAACTATAATTTTAATTGAGAATCTTTGATTTCAAAATAGTTATAACCTATGTCATATACTCATACAATAAGGTAGGGTAGATTTCTTTATACTATCTTAGACCTCTATCGTTACTATCATTTCATATCATAACTTGTATGAGTCTATACATATTAAACATATTTTGCTTATAGGTACTGCACAATATATCAATTATCATCATATATTAGCATAAAAAAACTGTAGTGATAGTATCCCCATCACTACAGTTTTTACTATATATCTTTTTAATAGATTACCATTTATGTTCGTAGAACACTTGCGTCCACATAGACACTTCTGACAATGTTGGGTGTGGAGCCATAGCCTCGCCAATGGAGATAACAGATTGTGGATCCAAGTACCTTGTCAAACCTTGTGCACGTAGTTCTTTCGTTGTAGTAGAACCGATTTCTTCATGGACAGGAACTAATTTCACTTCACCACTATTCATTAAATGTACATATGGTTGGAACAAGATCGATGCTTGTGGTCCCACGATATGAGCCCCTAATAGACGATTCGTAGCTTTGTCTACTACTACCTTAATAAATCCATCATGCACATCGCCTTTATCGATACCAAGGGCCATACCTTTTGCGGAGTTAGAATAGTGGTTAATACCAACTCCCACATCATAACCAGCCTCTTTGGCTTCTGCTTCAGTCATACCGACACGACCTACTTCTGGATACGTGAACGTCACCATAGGAATCAAATCATAGCGTGCCCAACGATAGTCTGTTGGAGATATAGCACGATATAAATTATGAGAGATAATATCTCCTTCATAGTTGGCACGATGACGGAAGGCTGCATTACCATTCACATCACCTAATGCATAGACACCTTCTACAGATGTTTCTAAAAATTCATTAGTTTTAATCCAGCCACCTGGTAATTGTTCAATATGAGTATTTTCTAGGTGCAAATCTTCTACAGATGGAGCAATCCCAGTAGCCACCAAAATTTCATCTACACGGATTTCAGATACTTCACCTGTAGTACGGTTTTTCACAGTGATCACTTTATCACTATTGTCCACACGTACATTATCACATACAGTATCTGTTAATACATTCACTCCAATAGCTTTCATTTCTTCTAAAATATGAGCAGAAATAGCTTCATCTTCTTTTGGCAATAAACGCACATTGCGCTGGATTAACGTCACTTCCGTACCTGCTGCGGCAAACACACCAGCAAATTCTGTACCAATAGGACCACCACCAAATACAGCTAGTCGTTTATATGGTACTTTTGGATATTCACTGCCAAAGAATTTTTCACTTGTAATATAACCAGCTTCTTCTAAACCGTTCACATGATTTACTTTAGAATGACCGCCTGTACCAATGATAATAGTAGGTGCTGTAATTTCTTCTGTTTTTGTACCATCTTGTAATGTTACATATAATACTTTGTCGCTTACAAAGGTAGCAGCTCCGTGGTATACATCAGCATTATCAAAGCTTTCATAAAACTCTTTGACCCCTTTGCTTTTATTGATAGCTTTCCAAACCCGTTCACTCACTACATCCCAGTTAAGAGTCGGTGTGGCAGTTTCTACACCAATTTTTTTCCAACCATGGCTTTCATGTACCACATCTGCTGCAGTAACCATTACTTTTGTTGGAATACAGCCACGTGTTAAACAAGTGCCACCAAAGCCTGTTTTTTCAATAACAGCTACACATTTGCCTGCTTTTAATGCTGCATCAGCTACTAAGCTAGCACCACCAGTACCAATTACGATTACATCATATTGTTTCATTTACGTCATCCTTTCTAAACCAATGGATAATCTTTATTCTTTGTATATAGTATACCATACATCGACTATTTTAGATATGAGAATTTTTACTATTTTCCATTGGCAATGGAATCTAACAATTCAATATACGTTTCTTTTGTTAAAGGAGCTTCAAAGTTTTCTAAAATCTCTTCCGCTACCTGTGCCTCATCATATAATAAATCAACAATAGTCATGGCTAAGGCTTGAGCCGTTTTAATATAGGCTACATCTGGTACGGTAATATTGTATTCTGCACTATGGAGCACCCCTTCAATACATCCCACCCAAGGGTGAATAACAGGCATTAAATGGGATACATCGCCCATGTCAGTACTTGCTGTCATATGCACCCGTTGACGTACATTGTCTGTACCAAATAGCGGTTCTGAGTTAGACCGCAATAAACTGTTCATATCTGGATTATCACGCATCGGTAAATAGCCCGGTAGATCATGAATCACACAAGTAGCCCCCACTGCATCTCCGCCAGCTTTCAAGGCACGATTGACACGTTGATTCCCATCCACAATAGCTTGTACATTAGAAGCACGCACATAGCTTTCAACTTGCACATAATCTGGTACACAGTTGACCAAGGTTCCCCCTTGATTAATGATAGGATGGAAACGGAAATAATCGCTCTCTTTGAAAGTCTCACGAATAGCATGTACTCCCATCACCCCCATCAAAGCTGCATTTAATGCGTTAATCCCTTCATGAGGAGATGCCGCTGCATGGGCAATTTTACCATGGTATTCAATCAGTTTTGCCACAAATCCATTGGAGGTACTACCTAAGTTCATTTCTCCCGTAGGTGTGTCCGCTGTTTCCACATGCATTTGCATAGCCATATGGATATCATCAAAAGCTCCTTCATAAATCAGCTGTTGTTTACCACCTAAGTATTTAATCGTTCCTTTTTCACGCAATGTATTGCGATAATCTACTTCGATCATCTCTTCTGCTGGGACTGCAAATAAAACTACATCCCCACCAAGAGCTTCCATAACACCTTCTGCTTGCAAGCCCATGGCTACTGCAAATAAATTGGCAATTTGCACATTATGTCCACAACAATGGGCTGCCCCTGTCATAGGATCTGCCTTTGGATGACGGTGACATACGATAGCATCCAATTCACCGATCATGGCGACAGTTTTTTTAGATTTACCACCTTGCAAACGGCCTTTTACACCTGTAATGGCATGACCAGTCGTAAAAGGAATCCCTAGCTCTGTAAACATATCTTGTACTTTTTGAGATGTTTTATGCTCTTTATAACCCAATTCTGGTTCATCCATAATGGCGCTAGCTAATGCACGCAATCGATCTTGACCTGCCACAATGGCATCACATACACGTTGTTTTACTTCTTCTTTCGTTAACATAATCGGTCTCCTTTTACATTGTATGAAAATACCTTTTACTAAAAGGTATCTATATATAACTCTTGAACTCTATTGTACCACGAAATCAAAAAGAGAGTTGATAGGAAATCATCAACTCTCTTTCATTAGGTTCAACTATAACCTATATGGTTATATTCAAATTTAAATCACACCTTGCATATGTAATACAAAATGAGCCATTGCAGCAGCACAAATAAATGTACCTGCCGTTACCGCTAACGCTACTGGAATAATTCTCCAAGATAGACGACGGAATGCTCCTAAGTCTTTTCCCAAGGAGAGACCTGCATAGGCTAATACTGGTGTTGTTGTAGCCAAGAATGTTACTTCTTTTGTTTGTGCAATAATCCATGCTTGCCCTGGCATGATAGGCAAGGAAGCAATGACCCCTACTAAAGATACCCAGAAGACCATAGGGAATCGATTAGCTAATGGCAAATAGGAAATAATAGCACCAATAATAGCAAGTCCCGCAATCACAAAGACCCCTACAAGGCTTGGGCCCAATAGATGCTTGCCATCAATGATATTACCCAGAGCAGTCATAATAGCTGCAATGCATATAACAATGACAAATTGTGTAATTTTTTCACTCATAGTCATCTTATTGTCCCTCCTCTGCCAAGTCTTGTTCACGTGTACGACCTGTAAAGAAATTATATGTTTTTTCCATCACAGGCAAAGATACGAAAATACCAAAGTAAACTCCTAGTACAGTAGTCAGCAAATTCGCTGCCCCTGCTAAAGCTGCAATTTGAGCTTCATATTCTGGATATACTGCAATGATAGGGGCAGTAGAAGCAGCCATCATACTAGCACTACCTACACCCGCACCCATAGCCAAGGCCAGTGGATGGAACCAACCCATTTGAGCAAAAAATCCTGCTAGTACAGACGCCCACATAGCACCAATCAATACGCCACAAATATACATGCCCATAACGCCACGGCCTTCAGGAGAGCTAAAGCCAAATTTATCAATAATAATCGCTACATTAGGTTCCCGGTCTACAGAGTAACAAGCACCCACCGCTTCACGGCGCATTCCTACTAATAATGCCACTGGCAAGCCGAATAAAATAGTACCAAAGAAATGGCCTAACTCTTGTAACATAAGAGCCAACCCAGCAGTAGAAAGAATTTCTAAATTAGGGCCAATCCCTAAGCCTACTTTAACCATTAAGAGCATCACTGCAATCCCAAGATAATCCGCTGATTTTTCCATGGTTTCTACTGTTAAAATTTTGAATGATGGAATGGATACAAACAAACCCATAATCAACGCGTAGAGAAGCGGTAAGAATACCACAGCTCCAAATCGTTGGATTCCGATCATTTCTGCAATGATGGTAATCACAAGAGCCAATGCATGTAATTTCCAGTTTTGTAATACTTGCATACAATACCTCCTATACTAATAACTATAACTATTTCTTTATTATAGTAAAGTTTAACGTGCACGGTCAATGTATGAGTGATTCCGAATTAGCAATAGGGTTGCAAAAATAAAATAAGAGGTGAATAGCTGAGCTATCCACCTCTTATGATTAAGAGCTAGTATATTGAGTTATCATATGCCGTATAGTTGGCTTATGCGTTTACTAATGCTTTTCCTAATGCTTCACATTGTTCTTTACCAGAATCATCAGGTTCGCCCATAACTGGTAATTTGTCAACTACAACGCCATTCGCGCCTTCTACGCGACCAGCCCAGTCATCTAACCAAGAGCCACCCCAACCATAGGAGCCAAACAATACTACTTTTTTACCTGCCAATTTAGGTTCTAATGCTTCATAGAATGGTGCAAATTCACCGTCTTCCAATTCTTCAGCACCCATGTCAGCGCAACCTAATGCTAATTTTTCATAATTAGCAGCTTCATCAGCAGTGATTTCAGAAACGGATTTTACTACCACTTCTTGACCAGCATCAGCGATGCCTTTACCTACAGCTTCTGCCATTGCAGCTGTGTTACCTGTTCCAGACCAATAAATTACAGCGATCATAATGTTACCTCCTAGCATGCCGTTACGGCAACCAAAGACTCTAAAGATTTTCCTTTATTCAACTGTGCATGACAATAGTCACGACACATTCGAAAACAATGAAATGCGTGCATAGCTGACGCTTGATTTCCATATACCTTCCAGTCGCCACAGACTTTATAGCCTGCTCCACGGAATTGGATAAACGCTTTTACATCTTCTAATGGATATCCTAAAAACACACCGATTTCATGAGGAAATACGTCGCTCATTTCAATACGATCACGCAAATGTAATAACCAATCTGCCAAAGTTTCATGGGATTCATATCCATAGTTTTGTAAAAATGCTAGCACCTCAGGTTGTCGCAAATAGTCCTCAAGCATACGTTCACGAAATACGAGTAATAATTTTCGTTTTTCACAATGGCACAATTCATAAAAGAATAGTCCTTTTTGATTAAATTTATCATTATACTCATGTGTTTTTTCTACCATCTTAGCCCCTAAATGCTGAGGTAAAGCAACAAGATTTGCCACTTTAATACCTCGAATCGCGGGCGCACAATGGTAACCGATAATCTGCTCGATGGATTCCATTTGTTGTACCTGCCTTTTTACGTATTTTGGGGAGAACACTTGCTCTCACAGCAAATAGATAATCCGGATATATATCATCTCGAAAGATGAACCAAAATAATGAAAATTATTTCTATTATTATAATACA
>CAUQUX010000051.1:0-8876 GCA_963521235.1 uncultured Veillonella sp.
GTACTCCCTATGGGGGTCCTCCTTTTACTCTGTATTAGATTCGTTCTATGAAATACCTTTGGATGTGCTATAATACTATGTATGTAGTCATTAATGTTGTACTTCTTGAACATCCACAGTTTTGTTCAACACATCTTCAGGGCTTGGATAAAAGAAATAAATCTGATCGATTTCATTTTTGAATTTTTCACGAATGTGTACGGACAGTAATGTTTCAAATTGAATGATGTCTTCTGATTCCATTACAGCATCTTCTACTAATACAAATAGTTGTGGATCTGCTTTTGGTGCATTGGGTGGTAGACGATCTGGTGAAAGTGGAACATTCACAATGATACGTACAGATGCTACATAATTTCCATTTTGATCTTTAATGGCTGCACGGTAGGTGTTTTCCCATAATGTTGCCATTAATTGAATCTCTAAGTTTAATAATTCCATAGTTGTCTCCTTTATAATGAACGTATAGTACATATAATAACTGATAAAGGGCAACTTTGTATAGGTATGTTATGAAAAATCGTATAATCTTTTGTACTGGCGGTGCTCGCAGTGGTAAAAGTGAGTTTGCAGAAACGCTAGCACTTTCTAAAGACGGGCAAAAAGGATATATTGCTACGGGCCAATCCTATGATGAAGAAATGAAACATCGGATTCATCTCCATCAAGAGCGACGCAAATCCACGTGGAAGAATTATGAAATTCCCTATACAGTGAGTGAACACATTCATAGTGTATTACAGGAATGCTCTGTAGTGCTCGTTGATTGTTTGACTATGTGGACCACAAATTTATTATTACAAGAAGGAGAGTTTACCTCTCAAGAAGATATTAATCAACGGGAGACAACCATTCTTGCAGAAGTAAAATCCGTGTTAGATACCATTCGTTCCTACAAGGGAGCCGATGAAAAGATCGTTATATTTGTGACTAATGAAATTGGATTGGGCATTGTGCCAGAAAATAAATTAGCTCGTATTTTTCGAGATATCATGGGGCGTGTGAATCGTATGGTTGCAACAGAGGCAGATGAAGCATATATGACAATCAGCGGTATAACAATAGATATAAAAGCATTGGAGGTAAGTAACCATGGCTAAAAAGATTATGTTTCAAGGTACCAGTTCAAATGTGGGTAAAAGTATTTTAGCGACAGCAATGTGTCGTATCCTTCACAATAAAGGATATAAAACAGTGCCTTTTAAAGCACAAAATATGGCATTAAATTCTTATGTTACAAAAGCAGGCGACGAAATTGGTCGCGCCCAAGTCGCACAAGCAGAGGCGGCTGGTTTAGAGCCAATTGTACAAATGAATCCAGTGTTATTAAAACCTACAGGAAATCAGTCTTCACAGGTGGTATTGATGGGAAAACCGGTCGGTGTCTATAGCGCTAGAGAATACCATACAAAATATTCGTTAACAGCCTTAGATAAAGTGAAAGAAAGTCTTCAATACTTAGATGATAATTTCGATATGATTGTCATTGAAGGCGCCGGTAGTCCAGCTGAGGTTAATTTAAAAGCTAATGATATTGTGAATATGCGAGTGGCAAAATTAGCCAATGCCCCTGTCATGCTTATTGCAGATATTGATCGTGGTGGTGCTATCGCCTCTGTGGTGGGAACCTTAGAATTATTAGAACCTGATGAAAGAGAGTTAGTAAAAGGTATTATCATCAATAAATTCAGAGGTGATGTTACATTATTACAACCTGCTTTGGATTTTATTGAAGAAAAGACAGGTAAAAAAGTAGTCGGTGTAGTGCCAGCCATAGAGAACCTTGATATTGATGAAGAAGATTCTGTGGCATTAGAAAGTAAATATAGAGGTGTATCTAAGGAGATTACCATTGCTGTTATGCAAACACCTAAAATTTCCAATTTTACAGACTTTGATGCTCTTGCCTATGAACCAGATGTGTCCGTTCGTTTTGTGAAACAAGGGGAGCCAATTGGACATCCAGATATGGTAATTTTACCAGGCTCTAAAAATACATTAGCAGATTTAGCGTATTTGAAAGAACATGGCTATGACAAAGATATTCACAATTTAGCAAAAGCGGGTGTCCCTGTACTGGGTATTTGTGGTGGTAATCAAATGCTTGGGGAAATGCTCTATGATCCAGAAGGGATTGAAGGGGATATTCCAGAGTTAACAGGCTTAGGTTTGCTTCCAACAGCTACTACGATGAAAAGTGAAAAATTAACACATCAAGTTTGTTTCGATGTAAAAGATTTATCGTTCTTAGGTATTAATTATAGTGGAGAAAATCTGGTAGGCTATGAAATCCATATGGGAGATACACAACCAGTCGGCCATGGTGAACGTTGCTTCCACATCAAAAAACGTAGCGATGCCAACGTAGATGTTGTTGATGGTTTTGTGACAAGTGATGGCCAAGTGATGGGCACATATATTCACGGCATTTTAGATAATGATGCATTACGTCGTTCCATCCTGAATGCATTGCGTACAAAAAAAGGATTAGATCCATTGGATATTGTATTCCGTTACTTTGAACATAAAGAAGCTGCCTATAACCGACTCGCTAAGATTGTAGAAGAACATTTGGATATGGAATATATTCAATCATTATGGGAGCAAGAGTAATGGAATGGGTGTTGCACCATCTTGTGTATTTCATTCCCTTAGGAGCCCTAGTAGTGGATACTATATTGGGCGACCCTAGGAGTAAGTATCATCCAGTGGTATTGAT
This sequence comes from uncultured Veillonella sp., assembly GCA_963521235.1. GTDB lineage: Bacteria > Bacillota > Negativicutes > Veillonellales > Veillonellaceae > F0422. The sequence continues at coordinate 2,720 of CAUQUX010000051.1, forward strand.
TGGTAATTGTATCTCTTTTTATGAAAATATTTTGTACAAAAAAAACACCACTCCAAAATATCAAATCATTTTAGGTATTTCTACAGTTTTGTTAGTATTGATGTCTGTTATGATCATCGTTACTGGTTTTTTGTTCATAGGTGGTACTATTCATCCTGTAGTCTATTCCATAGTATCCTTGTTGTGCCTATATATCGCTATTAGCCCACGTTGCTTAGCAGAGGCAGGTATAGAAATTGCCAATTTATTACGAAAACAGGATATATTAGAAGCACGCCGTAAAGTAGGGTGGATTGTGGGGCGTAAAACCTCAGACTTAGATGAAAGTGAAATTACTCGGGCTACCATTGAAACAGTAGCGGAAAATACAGTAGATGGTATTATCTCACCATTATTTTGGTTTATCCTATTAGGACCTTGGGGTGCGATAGGCTATAGAACAATCAATACGATGGATTCCATGTTAGGCTATAAAAATGACCGATATCTATACTTTGGTTGTTTCGCCGCTCGTTTAGATGATGTAGTCAATTATATTCCAGCTCGGATTACCTTTGTGTTATTCGTGATATCCGCATTTCTATGTGGCAAGGACTGGAAACATGCCTTGCGCATAACCGCACGTGATGCAACTAAACATCCGAGTCCTAATGGTGGCTATGCAGAAGCACCTGTGGCGGGGGCCTTACATATTCGTCTAGGTGGTCACAACATGTACCATGATAAGGTTACATTCCGTGCCTACATGGGGGATCCTATAGAACCAATGGTAGGGCGCCACATTTATCAAACTATATACTTAATGTACACTGTTTCTATTTTAGGCGTAGTACTAACGATGGTAAGTACATATGTGATTAATCAATGGTAGGTGACATATGAAAGGTTTTTTTGTAGGATTACAGTTTTTAACACGGTTAAAGATTGTGAATCAAACAGAATGGAAAGTAGAAGACTTTGGGGCATCCGTTACTTATTTCCCATTGGTAGGGCTTGTCATTGGTGCTTTTATGTGGGCTTTGTACGCCTTAACGAATCCCTATCTTCCTATATCACTGTTGATGCTCATCTTGGTAATCTTTGAATTTCTATTTACAGGTGGACTTCATGCAGATGGATTTATGGATACCTGTGACGGTTTATTTTCAGGTCGAGATCGAGAACGTAAATTAGAAATTATGAAAGACAGCCGTGTAGGTAGTAATGGAGTGGTAGGCTTTGTGTTTTTAACGCTCTTAAAGTGGCAATTACTAGTGAATCTACCGAGTATGGTAGTTCCTGTAGTTCTGGTCAGCATGCCCATATTGAGTCGTTATACGATGGTGATTAGTATCCAAAAATTCCCCTATGCTAGACCAGAGGGGATTGGCAAATTTTTTGCCGCTAATGCGCCTAAGTATGCCACATCAGTAGCAACAGTATTGGCATTATTACCAGTATTTTGTTATGAATGGTTCTATGTGTATCTATTTGGTATTGCCTTAGCCGTGAATATTATCCTTAATTCCTATGTGACAAAACATTTAGGAGGTACTACGGGAGATACATATGGATTTGTATGTGAATTATCGGAGCTTTGTATTATACTAGGGGCTATTATTTTTACTGTGATATAACTGAAAGGAGGAAGTAGAGTTGGCTTTTTATGTAAGAACGCCAGGTACCTGTGGGGAATTTATTCAAGGATCCATTAAAGGACAACGATTTTTAGTGACATGTCCTATCAATCGCTATTCCTACGCCATTGGTGATGTACAATATCCACTTCCTCTATCCTCCATTTCATTGCAGTCAAAGGCGCATCAAGCATACATCAAGGTGTTGGATGTCATAGGAATCAAGCAATCTGCAGCAAAACCTGTGTATTTACATTCCGATATTCTGCAGGGGAAAGGGCTAGCATCCAGTAGTGCAGATATCAGTGTCGTAGCAATGGCAACAGCAAAAAGTCATGGTTATGATTTGACTATGGACCAGTTAGCCACTATTTGTTTATCTATTGAGCCTACAGATGCACCATTTTATCCGGGTATTGTGCAGTTTGATTATTTGAATGGTACTTGTTGTGAATTGTTAGGTACCTGTCCGCCGATTCGCATCGTTATGTTCGATGAAGGCGGTACGATTGATACGGTACAATTTAATCATCAGCAAAATTTAGATACTTTAATTGATGAAAAAGAAGAGTTGATGGTAGAAGCTTTAGCAAAATTTAAAGAAGGGATTCGTAAACATAATATGAATCTCATCGGCGAAGCCTCTACCATTAGTTCTTTTGGCAATCAACGTATTTTACATAAGACAAATTTATATGCTTTGCATCAAATTGGGGTAGAGTGTAATTCCATCGGAACAATTATTGCTCATAGCGGAACTGTATTGGGACTTCTATTCCCTCCAGACTCACCAAGTATTGTTCATTGCTTAGGTCGAGTGAAGCATGAAATACCTAGTCTTACTTTTTTAGATATTGTAGAAACAACAAATGAGGGAATTACTTTCATGGAACGATAAAGGAGTACATGAATGAAAGATATAACCAATGTACATGGTGGCAATGTGCATAAAGCGAGTCGCCAATTACAGACTTCATTAGATTCTATATTAGATTTCAGCGCTAATATTAATCCACTAGGGATGAGTAGTAAAGGGATAGAAGCAGTGAAAGATTCATGGCACCAAGTCATTCATTACCCTGATCCAGATATGACGACTTTATTTGATATCACAAGTGCCATGTGGAATATGCCAAAAGAAAACATTATCTTTGGTAATGGGGCGGCGGAATTAATTTATGCTATCTGTCGTTTACCTAAGGTGGAAGCGGTTTATGTACCAGCACCAGGATTTTCTGAATATGGACATGGAGCACGGTCATGCGGTTTACCTATCATAGAATATAAACTTCATTTTGATGAGGAACGTAGGTGCTTTTCCTATCCACTAGAAGAGATGTTGCATAACTTACGTCAGTCATCACATAGACTCGTATTTATTGGTAATCCTAATAATCCATGTGGGACGCTGTGGACAGAGCATGGGTATGAATTATTTGAAGTATGTAAGAAACGTGGGCATTATCTTGTTTTTGATGAGTCTTTCATAGATTTTTTGGGTGATGCCTACTCTATGAGACGCTATGTGAAAGAATATGACAATGTGATTGTGGTGCACTCTTTGACTAAGTTTTATGCCATACCAGGGTTGCGTATAGGGGCCATGATGAGTAACCCGCACATCATTACCCAAATTCAATCGTATATTCCAACTTGGTCTGTCAATCATTTGGCACAGGTGTACAGTGAACATGCATTACAGGACCATGCGTATATAGAACAGTCTCGTATCGTATTAGATATTGAAAAACAATGGCTGTATCATGAACTTTCACATCTATCCCCATTGCAGTTGATTAAACCATCTGTGAATTACATACTATGCCATTTAGATGAGACATATTCATTAGATGACATGATTCAATATGCATATGAACGTTCTATATTGATTCGAGATTGCTCGCGATATACTGGATTAGGCTGTAACTGGTTTCGTGTAGCGATCAAAATAAGAGAACAAAATCAAAAATTATTAGATGCTTTAACAGCATTTTTTACATTAAAATAGGAGATATTATGATTCAAATTTATTTTATCCGTCACGGTGAAACTGACTGGAATCATCTTGGAAAGCACCAGGGCTTTAGTGATATTCCATTAAATAAAAAAGGATTGGCACAAGCTGTGGACGTAGGTGAGGCTTTACGAGATGTTCATTTTGATAGAGCTATCGTTTCAGACCTAGTACGAGCTAGGGTTACGGCTGAAGAAATTCTAAAAGGCCGATATATTCCTAGTACTTTTACAGAAGGATTGCGTGAAATTAACTTTGGAGATTGGGAAAGTTTAACCTATTCTGAGATTAATGAACGCTGGCCAGGGCAAATTGAGGCGATTTATGAGGATCCATCAGGAAAACCAATCCCTAATGGAGAGACAGTGGAAATGGTACAGGAACGTGCCTATACACGTTTATTAGAAGAATTGGCGCGTATGGAGGATGGTCAACGGTTATTGGTAGTTTGTCACGGCGGTACCATACGCACATTATTATGTGCATTAACGGGTATTCCATTGAACTGTTTATGGCGGTTAGCTCAAGGGAATACAGCTGTTAGTGTGGTAGATTTCTGGGGAGACCAATCTCCGTATAATCGGATTTGTATATTAAATGATACATCGCATACACATGTGAGAGAAGGTGGTTACGGTGAGGATTGATAAATTTTTAGCCCATAAAGCTTTTGGTACAAGAAAAGAAGTGCATGATTTAATTAAACAAGGGCTAGTCAAAGTAAATGACACGATTATCAAAAAAAAGGATATGCACATCAATCCTGATGTAGATGTTGTCACTGTTCAAGATCAAGTTGTACAAGCACAATTAGAATATTATATTAAATTTCATAAACCAGCAGGCTATGTGACAGCTGTTGAAGATCCTGTAGATCCTACCATTATGGAATTATTACCTGAAGAGTTTCAAACTTTGAAAGTATTTCCTGAGGGCCGTCTCGATAAAGATACGGAAGGGTTGTTATTATTAACCAATGATGGACCTTGGGCTCATAAAATTATTCATGGCAAGAAGAATATTGGTAAAACCTATTATGTTGAATATAGTGGTATATTGTCCGACGATGGCATTCGACGCATACGAGAGGGACTCCTATTAGGAGATGGCACTGAGTGTAAACCAGCCCAACTAACTCTTCACGAAGATGAAGCTGTACTAGATGAAGAGGGTGATATGATTCGTTCTTGTGAGTTGACGATCTATGAGGGAAAATATCATCAAGTGAAACGCATGATCGGTGCCTGTGGTGGAACCGTTACGTATTTACAACGGATTGCTATCGATAGAATTACACTGGATTCTATTGAAGAAGTGGGATCTTTTACAGATTTAACAGACGAAGAAAAAGAAATTGTTTAATCGAATCTATTCAATTTGTCATAACTATGCATTATATGGTATCATTAATTGATGCTTTTTAAGGAGGCGAGATAATGAATGGATTAGTCGCTTTACAAGCATTCCTAACAGAAGAAACATATGGAGGAGCTATCCTTATTAGTCCTATTAATTTGCACTATTTTGCAGGATTTACAGGGACCACAGGAGTTGCTTTTGTGACACCTACAACAGCCTACATGATAACAGACAGTCGTTATACAGAACAGGCTAAAGAACAATGTGAAGGCTATGAGATTATTCAATATACAGGTGATGTGTACGACACGATTAAAGGCCTAGTAGAAGATTCCCATGTTCCGTTAACCACATGTTGCTTTGAAGGGAACTATATGAGTGTCGATGTATTCCAACAAGTTTGCGATACATTAGATAAAACTGAATTTTTATCCTTTGACTTTGCTCATCTTCGTATAGTTAAACGTGAAGATGAACTGCAATATTTGCGACAAGCGTTTCGGATTGCTGATGAATCCTTTGCCGCCATGTTACCGCAATTAAAGGTTGGAATGACAGAAAACGAAGCTCGTATCATCTTAGAAACAGAAATGTTACAACGTGGTTCTAGTGAGCCATCATTTACAACGATTGTGGCATCTGGTTATCGATCTAGCATGCCTCATGGGGTAGCGAGTGATAAGGTGATGGAGCGAGGTGACTTTGTGACCTTTGACTTCGGTGCTATGTATAAGGGATATCATTCAGATATGACACGAACCATCGTATTAGGAAAAGCTAGCGAAGAACAAAAGAAATTATACTCTATTGTGTTAGAAGCACAGACTCGTGGTGTTGCTTTCATTCAAGAAGGCGTCACCGGTGCTGAAGTGGATGCAGTATGTAGAAATTATATCAAAGAGCAAGGATACGGACCTAATTTTGGCCATGGAACGGGACATGGTGTGGGGTTAGATATCCATGAATTGCCAGTGGCATCACCCAAATCAAAAGATGTTTTAACCGAGAATATGGTAGTTACTGTAGAACCTGGTATATATATAGCAGGGCATATGGGATTACGTATTGAAGATACAGTTATTGTTACTAAGGAGGGCTGTGAAATACTCACAAAAACTCCTAAAGATTTAATAGAACTAGATGTGTAACGGAGGGATTTACAATGATT
>CAUQUX010000052.1:0-8738 GCA_963521235.1 uncultured Veillonella sp.
TTGGCTGATTTCTGCCGTTACTGCATTACGCACTGCTTTCAATTGTTCTACTTCTTGGATGATAGCACGTCTTTCATCATAGAACTTCACAAAGCTAGTCAGGTCGCCTGTTGTATGACGACGATCTAAGTTTTCTTGTACCGTTTCAATATTCTCACGGACAAATTTTAAATCCAACATAATCATGACCTCTTAGAATTCATTTAAGTACTTAATTAATCTACTCATAATATTAGCACATTTAGCACTACTTTTCTACCTTAATAGACATTTCTTTTCCATAGACTATGCCTCGCTTGCTAATATGCATATTCCACTGTAGCTAACTGTGGATAATGCAAAACAGCGATTACACCTATGCTCGGTGTAATCGCTGCCAATACATTCGCTAGGAATGTTCATCCATGCCTTTACAGTTTCTATTATTCTTGTTCTTCTTGTAGTTCTACTTCATCTGCCTTCACCACTTCAGGTTTCATCAATGGGAAGAGCAATACATCACGAATAGATGCAGAGTCAGTCAAGAACATCACTAGACGGTCTATACCGATACCCAAACCTGCAGTTGGCGGCAAACCGTATTCCAAAGCTGTGACAAAGTCTTCATCCATACGATGGGCTTCATCATCACCTGCTTCACGTTCTTTTAATTGATTTTCAAAACGTTGTTTTTGATCGATTGGGTCATTTAACTCGGAATAGCCATTTGCCAATTCACGACCATAAATAAAGATTTCAAAACGTTCTGTAGTCAATGGTTTCTCACGATTTTGTTTTGCTAGTGGAGAAATTTCAACTGGATGTCCATATACAACTGTTGGTTGCATCAAGTTTTCTTCTACATATTCTTCAAAGCATAAATTCATGATTTTACCAATACCATCGGCTTCACCATATTCCACATTTAAGCGGTCTGCAATCGCACGAGCTTCGCTCAATGTTTCTATAGCATCAAAGTCTTCCCCAGTATATTGTTTAATACCTTCTTGCATAGTGATGCGATTCCATGGTGGAGTCAAATCAATGTCCATACCTTGGTAATTAATTTTTGTGGTGCCCAACACTTCTTGCGCACAGTAGGAAACAACCCCTTCTGTCAGTGCAATAGCATCTTCAAAGTTACCATAGGCTTGGTAAGATTCCATCATAGTAAATTCCGGATTATGACGAATAGATACACCTTCATTACGGAAAGAACGGTTAATTTCATATACGCGCTCTAAACCGCCAACGATCAAACGTTTTAAGTATAATTCAGGGGAAATACGCATATAAATATCAATGTCTAAGGCATTATGATGCGTAATGAATGGGCGTGCTGCTGCACCACCTGGAATAGCATGCATCATAGGAGTTTCTACTTCCATGAATTGCTTGCTGTTTAAATACTCTCTAATTTTTGCTACGATTTTCGTACGTTTTACAAATGTATCACGAACGCTTGGATTTACGATTAAATCCACATAGCGTTGGCGATAGCGAAGTTCTGTGTCTTTCAAACCATGCCATTTTTCTGGTAATGGACGAAGAGATTTAGACAATAAAGTCAATTTGTTGACTTTCACCGTAATTTCGCCTTTTTGTGTTTTAAACACATGGCCCTCGATACCTACAATATCGCCCATATCAAGCATTTTTACATATTTGTAAGCCTCTTCTCCCATCACATCTTTACGGAAGTATACTTGAATATCGCCAGATAAATCGCGCAAATTAGCGAAGGCTGTTTTACCATGAGAACGAATTGTCATCAATCGACCAGCAATCACCACTGGTTGACCATCAAAATCACGGAATTCATCCTTAATTTGAAGTGCCTTATGTTGAACAACAAATCGTTGTCCAAATGGATAGATATTATCTTCTTCATATTGTGCCAACTTTTCGCGGCGTACCAACATTTGATCGTTTAAATCCAATTGTTCTGGCACATGTCTTTCTTCGCTCATGAGGGGCCTCCTTATACTTCTTTACCCTTATTGAATGCTTAAAATTTTAAAACTCACCATACCTTCTGGTGTGTTTACTTCTACTTTATCACCTTTAGCTCTTCCTAAAATCGCAACGCCCACAGGGGATTCATTAGAAATACGATTGTTGAAAGGATCCGCTTCAGAAGAACCTACGATAGTATATTCTAATTCTTCATTGAATTCCTCATCCAACAAAATCACTTTACTACCTACCGTCACTGTATCGCCTTTTACATTTTCATCAATGATTTTAGCGGTATTAATTTTATTTTCTAACTCGATAATATGACCTTCGATGAAAGCTTGTTCGTTCTTTGCATCATCATATTCAGAGTTTTCTGAAATATCACCATAGGAAATGGCAATTTTAATACGTTCTGCCACTTCAATACGACGAACAGATTTATAATGGTTTAATTCTTCTTCTAGCTTCTTCAACCCTTCGGCTGTAAGTAAGGTTTCTTTTACCTCTGCCATGTATGTCTCTCCATTTCTATTCCTCATATACAGAAAACAGTGCCACATGACACTGCCTCCCTTATGAAAAAGTTACTTAAATTTCTTATTAACAATAGCTATAATTATACTGACTTCTCTTATAAATGTCAATGTGAAAGCCTACACAAACAAGACACACATGCAACGAGAAATTATCGTTTATAAACGCTTTCAAAAATAGCCAATACATCTTCCACGGAAAGATTACTGTAAGCCGTAGGATATCTTACACAGCTTTCAGCAATCTCACGTAAGGATTCTTTAGGAATTCCCACTTCTTCCAAGGTAGAAGGAGCCCCTATCTCTTTGAAATACGTTTCTAACGCTTCAATACTAGCTAACGCATAGACTTCATCCGTCATTGTGCCTTGTTCAATGCCCCACACTTCTTTGGCAAAGCGCATCAAACGAGGTGTTGCATTAGGCAAAATCCAACGTAAATAGGCTGGATGTACAATGGCTAAGCCCGCTCCATGAGGAATATCAAAGAACGCTGATAAGGCATGTTCCATGGCATGGGTCATCCAATCTTGACGCTTTCCCAGTCCTAAGGAGCGGTTCAGTGCCATGGTAGCTCCCCACATAATATTGGAACGAGCTTCATAATCTTCCAAATCCTCCATAGATCGGCGACCATTGCGAAGAATATTTTTAAATACACTTTCAATCATAGAGTCCGTCACATTGTCGTCATCTGGCGTGGACATATATTGCTCCAACAAATGGGACAACATATCTACGATACCATAAGCAACTTGTTCTCTTGGTAGCGTATAGGTGTATGTCGGATCTAGCATAGAAAACTGCGGAAAAATAACTGGTCCGTAACCACTTAATTTCTTTTGTGTATCCCAATCTGTAATAACTCCACCATTATTCATTTCACTACCAGTGGCTGCCATTGTCAAAACAACTCCAAAAGGAATCGCTTCATTTACTGGTTGATGGTCTAAAAAGAAGGTTTGCCAAAAATCAGCAGTATCATCTAATCTAGCGCCCCCTGCAATAAACTTAGTGCAATCAATAACAGAACCACCACCAACGGCTAAAATGAAATCAACATGGTGCTCTTTGCAGAGAGTAATCCCTTCTCGCACCTTAGTGGTACGTGGATTAGACATAATCCCACTCAGTTCGAAAACTTCTTTGCCAGACTCTTGCAATACTGCTTTGACTGTATCATAAATACCGTTTTTCTTGATACTGCCACCACCGTAAGTCATTAACACGCGTGTACCATGATTGGCTAATTCTGCCGCCAATGATTCCTTGACGCAATCTTTACCAAACACAATTCGTGTTGGATTATAATATATAAATGATTTCATAGTAACTCCTTATATACTTATATATGGTCAAATACATACATAATGTGTCTTTCATAATGATGATGTGCCTTCGTTTTGCTAGCCCCTATGGTATTGATATCATTCGGCACAAATTGGGGTTCTATGGCAATTCCACTATGAGTTCCATAATGACGATCTCTACCAGTTTCATCTAACCAATTGCCTGTGTAAACTTGAACATGAGGTGCATCTGTATACATGGTTAATGCCATGTCACGACCTCGTACCTCCGCAAATGGAACGATAGTATCAGTCGTTTCTACCAATGGTGCTACCACAAAATCATGGTCATATCCACGATAGGGGCGTAATTCTATTTCATACTGCTCCAAAGCTTGTTGCACATCTAAGCCCCCTCTAAAATCAAAGGGAGTTCCCTCTACCGACTTCGGCGTTTCTAGTGGAATTTGATGTTCTCCAAATGGCATAAAATGAGTGGAACCCAGTTGTAATACATGGTTTGTTAAATCACCTTGTCCATGAAGGTTAATATATACATGATTCGTCAAGTTCACAAAAGAATCTTCTGTTGTGTAATACTTATAGGTTACATGCAGTTGATTATGTTGTACTGTAAACAATGCCTTTACCTGTAAATCACCAGGAAAGCCATCTTCATAAGAGCTAATCCGATGTGCCAAACACAAAGATGTATCTGTACTTTCAGTATCCACCAAGGTCCATATGCGATGTCCAATATTCCCAGATCCACTATGTAATAAATTAGGTCCATTATTAGGTGTCAACACATGTTCTTTACCATTCCAGGTATAGGCAGCATTAGCAATACGATTGGCCACACGACCTACGGTAGCTCCCAGTTGACCATGCTTTGTTTCATAATCTTGTACAGAATCATAGCCTAGTGCTAAATGGCGTTGCAGCACTTTATCATAGACAGCGACAATGGTGGCACCATAATTACTGATTTGTACTCGTAGTACTTCATTTTCTATTGTATATACATGAGCCTCTTGGCCTGTTTGTAATCGTCCAAAAGATTCTACTTTCATCATAACTCCTAACCGCCGATACGCCACATAGGACGTTCCACTTTTTCAATGGAATTTCCATCATGACTCGCGTATCGACCTTGTAATGCCTCTTCAATGCAATGCAATATAGTTTGTGGTGTACCGCCATTTTGTATAAGTCCACGCAAGTCTAAATCTTCATCACGCAACAAACATAAGCGTAGCGATCCATCTGCAGTGAAACGAATACGATTGCAAGAAGAACAATATTGATTGGACAAAGGAAAAATAAAGCCAATTCGTTGTCCATCTGGCAATTGGAAGTATTGAGCTGGTCCAAATCCCAATCGGTCTGTAACTGGAGTTAACTCAGATCCCACAATGCGTTCAATCTGCTCCTTCCACTCTCCAAAGGTTGGCACATGACTTTGTTTCCCTTGGAATGGCATATATTCAATAAATCGCCAGACCACATCCCACTCTTTTCCATAATGCAACAAGGTTTCCACTTCTTTGTCAGAAAATGGCGCTTGCACTACAGTATTAATCTTTATGTTTTGAAAGCCTACAGTTTTTGCAGCTTCTATACCACGAAGCACACCAGCTAATTGTCCATTGCGACCTACAGCTTTGGCAAAACCCTCTTCTTCCACAGAGTCTAAACTAATATTTAATCGCTGTACCCCTGCTGTAAATAAACGTTTCGCCTGAGTTTCTAATAGACTACCATTGGTAGTCATAGAAATATCGGAAAACCATTGGCTCTCATGTATACGCTCTAACAACTCATATAGATGTGGATACAATAATGGTTCTCCCCCAGTTAAGCGCAAAGCTTTGACGCCTCCTAAGTGCAACGCCTCTAACAAAGGCAACCAAAAGCTTGTCGGCAACACAGGCGCCATAGCTTCTGTAATCTCCTGAGGCCGACAATAGGCACAACAAAAATTACACGCTTCCGTTAAGGAGATACGTGCATACTCAATGACACGCCCTTGGCTATCACGCATTGACTGACTCCTCAACAATACGCACTGCATCACCTACTTGAATCTTTCCGCCTTCTAGAACACGGCCAAAAATCCCTTGTGTAGGCATAATGCAACTTCCTACTTGTTGCATAATTTCACAACCTTGATGGCACTCTTTGCCAATTTGTGTGACTTCTACAATTGTGTTTCCTAATGCTAATTTAGTGCCTACTGGCAGTTGAAATAAAGTTAAGCCTTCAACCGTAATATTTTCCGCAAAATCGCCTGGGTTTACATCAGCTCCGCTTTTACGCATCAATTCGATACTTTCAATACCAAGCAAGCTTAATTGACGATGCCACGGACCTGCATGAGCATCTCCTTCAATACCATGATTTACCACTAACTCCGCTTCTGGGATGTTTGTTTTCTTTTGTCCTTTTGCTCTGCTAATTGAAATAGCAATAATTTTTGCGTCCATTATATCTCCTTAGATTATTATATTTAAAATTACCTATATGGTCTCTATTATATCACGTTTACACCGTAAATCTATAACAAAAAGCACGTCACCTTGAAAAGAGACGTGCTAATAGTTCAGATATATGCAATTTCTTATTTACCTGTATATGCTTTTACAGTTGGATTATGATCTTTCATAGCTTGTTCTAAACCGAAAATAACCATCTCATTCATATACGTACGCAATTCATCATTTTGTACTTTTTCAGCATGACGTGCCAATATGCCTAAAAACTCAGCCTTATAAGTTTCCACTTGATCACCAGCTACAAAGCGATGTCCATTTAAATAGTTTTGATAATCCATATATAGGCTATTCAACACTGTTGTGCCATAACTATCTTGTTTCCAACGATGGCTACCGATATAAAAGTTTTTACGTACATTCATATAATACAAAGCATTCTTTGCATCCAACTGGCCAGCAGAAACAACTTGATTTGTTTGCAATTCAAATAATTGTTTACTATGTGCTTGTCCATAGTTTGCAAACGTATTGACTACTTGTTTTACTTCCCAATTTGGACTTTGCACAGAAACACCAGATTGCATAGTAGCGATAACGGCTACCCCTTCTTGTTCTGGCAACATCAATAGATCTTGTGCTGCATACGCAGTTTGTCCCAATGCAATAACCCCTAATATGGCAGCTCCTGTTATCCAACGTTTACTTTGTTTTTTCATATAAAAGCTCCTTTCAGTATTTCATTTTATATTCCTATTATACAGATTGTACCACTTTTATTCAATGAGCAATTGTATATTCATTTAGTCTTTTATATTGTATCTATATTGTATCTGCCTTGACTTTTATCAATCCATCAAGTACCATAAGAGTATCTGTGATAATATATATCATTATCGATTTTACTGTGGAGGTGACCATGAAGTATTTTGAATTAGAAGCACTACCTTATCCTGACCATGCCTTAGAACCGATTATCAGTAGAGAAACAGTCACATTTTTGTATACCCAGGTGTACAGCCATGCCGTATCTTCACTCAATAAACTAGTTGAAGAGTATCCTGACCTTCGCTTCGGCCATATCGATTGTCTGTTAGGAGGCTTAAGCCATGTACCGAAAGAAATTCGCCAAGACATTCAGATCTATGGTGGGGCCTATAAGAATCTAACCTTATTTTTGCACACCTTGACAAGCCCTAATACAAGTACCATCAACGGACCAATCAAAGATGCTATCCATCGTTCTTTTGGGTCCTTAGAAAAGTTCCAACAAGAATTTACAGAGGCGGCTCACGCTCATGTCGGTAATGGTTGGACTTGGCTTGTGATCAACCCAGACAATACACTTTCTATTACTTCTACAAAAGAACAAAACAATCCAATTATGGATATGCAAACTGCAATTTTAGGTATCAATGTATGGGATTACATGTACGCCCATTCTAGCCGCGAAGAATATATTAACAACTTCTTTACCATCGTAAATTGGAAGATTGTAAATCATATCTATGAAGAAACATTAAAAAATCCAAATCGATTTGGACATGAATAACATAAATAAAAGCTGTCACCACCTCGTCGTGGATGACAGCTTTTTTCTATTCTTCTGGTACGGTGCCCACATGGACTGCTACAATGCCGCCTGTAAGTTCAAAATACTTAGCATCTTGTAGTCCCACATCTTTAAAAATTTGAAGAACACCTTCTTGTCCTATATAACGGCGCAACGACTCTGGGAGCCACGCATAAGACGATTGATCGTGGCTTAATTTACCCAATACAGGCAAAATCTTTTCAAAATATAGATAGTACGCCTGTTTGAAACCAAACATAGTCGGCTTCGCTAATTCCAAGGTAACCACCTTGCCACCTGGTTTCACCACACGTTTCATTTCACGAATGGTTTGTTCAATACTTGGCACATTGCGCAAAGCAAAACCAGATACGGCACCATCAAAGGTATTGCTATCATAAGGTAAATCCATAGCATCCCCTTGGGTCAAGGTCACTCGATCTGTATATCCTTCTTTCTCTAATCGATTTTGCCCCACCGCTAACATTTCAGGACTAAAATCAAGTCCTTCCACATGTAAAGACGGAATTTCTTGTAATGCTGTTTTTGTTAACATACAAGTACCACAAGCAATATCCGCTAGTTGCATACCTTCCGTTAATTCTAATTGTTCTATAGCAAATCTACGCCACCGTGCATCTTGGTTAAAACTCAATAATGTATTCATCACATCATAATGCTTCGCAATATGAGAGAATACATCTTGCACGTAAGCTTTTTTATCTTCATGTGTTTTAAATTCCACAATATACCTCCAGTTATTTATACTGCTATCCATTATACACGAATGGATGAGGATATTCCATAATTTGTGATTTTTTTCTCTTGCCAAAAGTATATATTCCGTTTATAATGTCTTTATGTCTTTTATGAGTAGATATTTGTACTCGATTTTAAGTATTTATAAGTATAA
>CAUQUX010000053.1:0-8462 GCA_963521235.1 uncultured Veillonella sp.
AGTGAGGTGCCTATGAGCAGCACAAGCGAAAATAAAATGAGTGTATTACAGCTTACTATTTTAACAGCTGTAAACATGATGGGATCTGGTATTATCATGCTTCCAACTAAGTTGGCACAAGTAGGATCCTTATCAATTGTATCGTGGTTAATTACAGCACTAGGTTCTATGGCTCTTGCATACGCCTTTGCGAAAGCAGGTATGTATAGCAGAAAAGGCGGCGGTATGGGTGGTTACTCTGAATATTCCTTCGGGAAAGCAGGTAATTTCATGGCAAACTATACGTATGGCGTATCACTTTTAATTGCTAACGTAGCGATTGCAATTTCTGCAGTAGGATATGGTGCAACATTTTTAGATGCGAACTTATCTCCCTTTACAACAGCGATGTGGACAATTGCTACATTGTGGTTAGCGACTGTTCTTAACTTTGGTGGTGCTAGTATCACTGGTCGTGTATCTAGCTTTACTGTATGGGGGGTTATCGGACCTGTATTTGTTATATCCACTGTAGGTTGGTACTTCTTCTCAGGCCATTTATATATGGAAAACTGGAATGTAAATAACTTACCGTTCAACGAAGCAGCAACTAACTCAATTGCTATGACATTATGGGCATTCTTAGGTTTGGAATCAGCAGCGGCTAACTCTGATGCAGTTGATAATCCTGAAAAAAATGTACCGATTGCCGTACTTGGTGGTACATTGGGAGCAGCAGTTATTTACGTGTTATCTACTAATATCATGTTTGGTCTTGTACCAGCAAATGATTTAGTAAATAGTTCTGCTCCGTTCGGCTTAGCATTCGCTAGTATGTTTACACCAACAGTAGGTAAAATTGTTATGGGCTTGATGGTTATGTCTTGCTTTGGCTCTCTGCTTGGTTGGCAGTTTACAATTGCTAACGTATTCAAACAATCTGCTGATGAAGGTTTATTCCCTAAATTATTTAGTAAAATCACATCAAAGGATGCTCCAGTTGTAGGCATGATTACGATTACAATTGTTCAATCTTTGTTATCTTTGATGACAATGTCTGAATCATTAAATCAACAATTTGAAGTATTAGTTAACCTTGCGGTTGTTACTAATATCATCCCTTACTTATTGTCTATGGCAGCTATTATTGTTATCTTAAAATCTGCAGGACGTGGTGGCAGCGAATTAAGTGGAACTACTTTTATTGCCTTTATCGGTTCCCTATATAGCTTATATGCTTTATATGCATCTGGCTTAGAAGCAATGACATATGGTTCTATCGTGACGTTCATAGGATGGACCTTGTACGGATTCATCTCTGATAAGTTTGATTTAGAAAAACAAGCTTAATCGTATACACAGGGGATACTATTATTAATTCTATAAAATAGTAATAGATATTTTCTTGGTGTGGAACATAAAAGACAAAATTACGTATATGATAATTATAAATGGTGTATCGTACTTGTATGATACACCGTTTTTATATATACTTGTATATGAATGCATAAAACTATTTCATAGCGTGTAGACTGTACAGAATGCCTATAGGCTATAAGATAGTTAATCAAAAGATATTTTATTAATATCCATAGTAGAATGAGTCTGAGGTTCACTAGATTAGATAGGAGTAATTATGTTAATACAAGATAAACATGCAGTAGAGCAACGATTGTTGATTCAATCGGCCATACTCATGTCATTTGTGGCCATTGGTGGCACTATGATGGGGGTCTTTAGCGGATCCAGCGCTATCTTATTAGATGGGGTCGTGTCCTTTATCGCCGTGATTATTAAAGTGATGATGATCATCACATCTCGATTAGTATCAAATGAAACGAGTAAGCGCTTTCAGTTTGGCTATTGGCAGTTTGAACCCTTAGTGTTGATTGCAGAAGGTAGTTTTACTTTGCTGATTGTAAGCTATGCCTTTTTATCGGGGCTGACAGATTTATTGGGTGGCGGTCGTGCTGTTCATGTGGGACCTGCCATCATCTATGCTACGATTTTTACGATTGCTGATACGTGCTATTATTTCTATGTGCACCAAATCAATAAAAAATTGCAATCTAATTTGGTAAAATTCGATAATATTAGCTGGTCCATCGATGCCATGTTAGAAGCGGGGATTTTGGTCAGCTTTTTAGTGGCTTTTGGGTTAGAACATTTTGGCTATGCAGAATGGGCGGTCTACGTGGACCCTATTGTGCTCATTATTTTATCCTTACAAATGATGCCGTCTGCTTTAAAAATTATCATTCCATCGGTGAAACAAATTATGGGTGTAGCGCCTTTGAAATTACATAATCGAATCCAATTTATTATGGATTCTTTCATGGAAAAGTATAAATTTAAAGATTATGTCACTAGTGTACAAGCCTATGGGAATGTAAAAATGATTGAAATTGATATTTTAATTCCTAAGAATTTCCCAAAACAAACCATTGTGGAATTAGATGAAATTCGCAATGAAATTGACCTTGCCATTGGTGGTGACCCAGCAGAGAAATGGGTGACGATCACATTTACAGCTACGAAAAAGTGGATGGCAAAAGATTATTTATTAGATGAAGAAGACGAAGATTAATAACTATCTTCCGATGAGGAGACAACAGTGGATTATGTATTGACCATCATGGAGACCTATGGGTATGCAGCCATGTTTATTTGCATGGTACTAGAAAATGCGAACATTCCTCTTCCTAGTGAAATTATTCTAGGGTTCGCAGGGTATTTAGTATTTCAAGGCGTATTTGATTTGAATACGGCTATTATTGTAGGTGTTGTAGCGGGTATTGTGGGTTCTGTATTATCCTATTGGCTAGGGGAATATGGTGGTAGACCCGTATTGATGAAATATGGGAAATATATCTTATTTAGTGAAGATAAATTTAGTGCTGCAGAAAAATTGTTCAATCGCTATGGTGGTGCTGCTGTGTTTATTGGTCGTTTATTGCCAGGGGTGCGTACATTTATTTCCTTCCCTGCAGGAGTGGCTAAATATCCCATGACGCCTTTTGTGATTTGGACTACTTTGGGCACAATCCCTTGGACTATCTTGCTAGTTTGGCTAGGTATGAAATTAGGAGAACATTGGAAAGACTTAATTGAGTATAATCATGAACTATTAATTGCTATGATTGTAGTATTTGTAGTGGTAGCTGTAGTATATGGTTTGAAATATTGGAAACGTCGTAAACAATAGGGAGATGCTTATGAAATTACATCGTGTGACCTATGTAGTATTTCTCTTTTTCTTAGGAGTTTATGTACTAGGGAACCATCTATTACCAGTGTCGGATCCAGTAGAGTCGAATTACGCTTTAACCGCAAAAGAGATGGTCCTTTCCGGAGATTGGTTGTCTCCACAAATTTATGGGCACTATTGGTTTGATAAACCAATTATGATTTATTGGCTATTAAGTTTGTCCTATTCTGTATTCGGTATGACAGACTTTGCAGCGCGTTTTCCGTCAGGTCTTTTTGGGGCTTTATCAGTAGCCTTGGTGTACCAAGGAGTGCGCACCCTAACAGGGCAACGATTAGGCGCTTTGTTATCAGCATTCATATTAGGCACATCTCTCATCGTATGGACCATTGCCCACGGCATTATTACTGATATGGTGCTATTATTTGCTACGGTAGGTACCTTTTATTACGCGTATCGTGGGCTTATCTCTAAACATCCATGGCATATGGCTGTAGCCTATGGCTTTGCGGGTATTGCAGTATTGACGAAAGGCCCTGTAGGGCTGGTATTACCGGGATTGTTATTCCTGATGTATGCAGGGGTTAAACGATCTTGGTCTATGGTGAAAGCTTTATTTCCATGGCAAGGTATCCTCGTATTTTTAGCGGTGGTATTGCCTTGGTATGGATATATGTATCATACTCACGGCATGGAGTTTATCAATGGATTTTTAGGGCTCCACAATGTAACGAGAGCCACCCAATCGGAGCATCCGGAGGTGAATCATTGGTGGTATTATCTACCTATTTTCCTAGGAGGATCTTTACCTTGGACAGGGGCTATTCTATATGGTATGTATCGGGGTTGGAAAATAAGAACTGATGCCTATCTATATACCATGATTATGGGATGGGGAACGATTTTGTTCTATACAATGATGGCCACGAAATATCCAACCTATGCCTTTATTTCTGTGATTCCTTTTAGCCTATTAGGGGCCTATGGGATTATATCTCTGAAAGAGTCAACACATCATGCTTGGTGGTGGTTAGTGGGACCAACCTTGTTACTTTGGTGGGGACTTGGTATTGGGTCTTTTTTTGCACCTTGGGGCTTTTGGTGGATCTTGCGTGCTTTTGTTGCGGGGATTACCTTATTCCTAGGTGGGTGTTATTGGTATCGGAAACGATTGATGATGCCTTTCACAGTGGGGATGGGTACCTTGGTAGTACTAGGTATTGTGCTTATGGAAGGGTTGGTACCATTCTTGGCATTGCGTTCTTCTGTGACCTATCATGAACAGATTCGAGACTTTCACGGACCTGTGTATTATTATGGAGAATATGCGGCGTCAGTGCCGTATTATTTAGATGTGACACCAGTGCGAGTGGAACCAAGTCCAGAACGACTGGCGAAATATAATGTACAACGCAGTGATAAGTGGAATGGCAAACATGTAATGCCGCAAATTGAGGAACAGGAACTATTTAAACGGCTGCAATCTGGGGAACGGATGCTCATAATTACCAATAAAAATTATGGTAAAGAATTAGAGGAATCTTCAGTAGGTCAATACTTAGAACGTGATGAAAGTAGTTCGAAAGTGGTACTATTCCATTCTAAATAGAGGTGAATCTATGTCAGTAGAACGATTGATACGACAATTAAAAGGATTTTCTAGTCCTCATGTGTTTAATCCTTGGAATGACTTTGATGGACGCTATGATACGAATCAGCGAGCGAGCTCCACTCGGAGAAAGCAGTTGCAGGCCTATTTAGAAGAGCGATTAGAGCGTTCTAAAATTCTCATCATAGCAGAAGCAGTGGGCTATCAAGGAGGACGGTTTACGGGCATTGCTATGACCTGTGAAAGAATGATCTTAGGGCATCATCCTACAGTAGCCCCATCCATGGTATTTACTGGATTGGAGCCGAAACGAACTAGTCATCCAAAGAGCGAGTATATTATAAAGCCGACACAAAAAGAAAAGGGCTTCAATGAACCTACGGACTCTGTGGTGTGGAATGCCATGTTAGAAGCTAATATCGATCCTTATGAAGTGGTGTTGTGGAATATTTTTCCGTTTCATCCTTTTAAGGGGACAGATGGCTTGACAAACCGGACGCCGACAAAACAAGAATTAGATTTAGGATGGACCTATACGAAACAGTTGTTAGATTTGTTCCCCACGGCACAAATCCTTGGAGTAGGTCAAAAAGCGAGTCTTACCTTGGCGGAGTATGGGGTAGAAGTACAAGCTACCTTGCGTCATCCAGCCAATGGAGGAGCGGGGTTGTATAAAGAACAATTTAGGGAATTTTGTAAAACCTTATAGAGTGAAAAGCCGTAGCGCTTCTGAAAAGGCGAAAAGCCGTGGCACTTCTAAAAACAGACCTACGCTAATGTTTTTAGTAAGCACCACGGCTTTTCTTGCGGTGGATAAAAAAATAGAGGAAGGTTGATATTGCTCAACTTTCCTCTATTTTATTTGGAGCTTATTTTGTTGTAGATCCCTTTATGGAATTTCAGGGAAGCTTAGTTATAGGTTCTTTTGTATTGGCAGTGTGTGCAATACTTGGATAACTCTTTGTAATTCTTCTTCTGTGTGTGCAGCGGTGACGGTTAAGCGCAATCGTCCGGTGTTCACAGGGACTGTGGGAGGGCGAATGCCACTGAGGATGATGCCTTCTCGTTCACATAGGCGGCTGGCTCCTAATGTATCTTCGTTGGAACCGATGATGATAGGAAATATTGGTGTATCATCGCTACTAGGGATTCCTAGTGATTGCAAAGCTTTGTGCATATATTCTGTATTGCTTCGTAGTTTTTGATATACACTAGGTTCCTCTGCTAATACTTCTAGGGCGCCGATGCTAGCCCCAATGTCAGCGGGGGACAAAGCAGTGGCAAAGATAAAGGGACGACTGTGGTTGATGATATAGTCAATGATGGTTTGGCTACCGCAGACGTACCCACCGATGGACCCTAAGGCTTTACTCATAGTGCCAGTGGTGATGATACGGGGGCTTTCACAGTGAAAGTGATGGGCAGTGCCACGGCCCTCACCGATGACGCCAGTAGCATGTGCATCGTCCACAATCAGTAGGGCATCGTAGCGTTCCGCAAGTTCCAATAGTTCAGGCAAGGGAGCTATATCTCCATCCATACTGAACACGCCATCAGTGATGATAAAACGCATGCCATAGTACTTAGATTGGCTTAATAAGGATTCTAGACCTGCCACATCCTTGTGAGGGTAGACTTGCACTTTGGCACCACTGAGACGACAGCCGTCGATGAGGCTAGCGTGATTCAACTCATCACTAAAGATAATGTCCCCTTTATGAACTAGGGCAGAGATTGTCCCTAGATTTGCCATAAATCCAGCTGTGAAAGTGAGTGCCTTTTCGCATTCTTTCCACTCTGCCAAGCGATGTTCTAACTCTTGAAATAAAGGAAAAGAACCAGAGGTAAGGCGAGCCCCACCAGACCCAGTACCATATTGTTGAATAGCCTGTAAGGCGCGATCTTTCACGTGGGGATGATGGGTTAAGCCTAGGTAATTATTTGATGCCATCATCAGATAGGTGGAACCTTCATACATCACATGAGTAGCATCCATAGGAGTATAGGTGCGAGGAGAACGAAATTGTGATTCCTCTTGGCGCTTGACTAAGGCTTCGGAGTATCGATTAAACATGGTGAATTCCTTTCGTTGTGACCCACGTAGGAGTGGATGTAAAATACTGTATTACTTCTTCTATCGGTGCACCGTCAGTGATGAAGAAGGCGCGACCACCGATGGGACTACCATAGACTTTCATAGGGCTTAACCGATGGTAGGTAGTGCCATAGGACACATAGCCCGTCGTATACTCTGGATCATCGGACCAACATAGTTCGCCGAGTACGTAAGGCGATGCGAGGACCTTGCTAGCCAAGATGAGAGCCTCCCTAGAATGGATGGAGGAACAACCACAGGATTGCAAATGGTGGTGTATGTCTGCATCTGATTCAGCATCCATACGGGACACGCGCACTGTTTGAGGGTATACCTCACCAGTAGTGGCATTGATGAGCCAAGCACCGCTTACAGTTTCTGTATTTTCGCTAAGTTTTGAAAAAGCAGTTAGAATTGCCTGTTCGTGGATGTATGCTTGCTGTAATAATTGGGTAGCTACCCGATGAGAGTCCTCGATTGTTTCTGATTCTGTAGTAGCCACCATGAGAGCAGGGACTTTCACGATGGAGTCATCAGGAATCTCATCAATTTGTAAATTGATAAAATCTGGACGACCTTTGCTGTGTTGCAATGCTCGTTGTAAAAATTCTTCTGAAATGTGTGTTAAGGACTCTAAGGAGACGAGACGTTCAGCTCCAGAAATATGAGAGCCTCCTTGTTCATGAGGACCGCCCTTAGCAGCGCGCATACGTATGCTATAGACCATGAGGATCTATCCTTGATTTGCTTTCAACGTAGTAGCCAAGCGTGGTAGACGTCGCAAGATGCTGTAGAAGATAGGGCTCACGATGACTGTGAAAATCATGCCAGGTACTGCCATCACAAGCATAGGAATGACCATTTTGCCAAAGGACAAACCAATAGTGATACGGGCGATAGCAGATGCAATAGGACCAGAGATAAGAATGGACCACATGCGGTTTTTACCAATCCATAAGATGAGCCCTACGATGAGACGGAATTGCATGGCAATGGCAACGTTTAATAAGTTTTGCGTGCCCAACACAAGACCAATCAAACTAGAAAGACAACCGCAGATGATGTACTTGCGGAACCCAAAGGCAGC
The DNA here is from genome assembly GCA_963521235.1 of uncultured Veillonella sp. GTDB lineage: Bacteria > Bacillota > Negativicutes > Veillonellales > Veillonellaceae > F0422. The sequence goes on from CAUQUX010000053.1 coordinate 7,979, forward strand.
ACAAATCGCTACCGCCAAAGGAGCAGATAATTGGAATTCTACGCCTGGAATTAAGTTAGGAATCTTGATGCCTCCCAAAATTGTCATCATCGCCGTTAAGATACCGATTTCTGCAATTGTGTGAATACTTACATTTCTCATTTTGTGATCTCCTATTGTAAACTTTCAAAAACCTTACTTCGTTTACATTATAGAACGCAATTGCAGTTAGTGCAATATTCAATTGCAAATTTTATGGATTAGGGATAGGTCCCTTAGTTGCTTAGGGTGGAATTTCTATAGTATAATGAAGGTAATTATTTTGATCGGCTTATGAACCTTATGGGTTCCCAAATGTTTCACAGTAGAAGTATGTATAGTGGGTATATGCTTTGCTGTGTAGAAGAATGTGACATAGATAGTGAGAAAGGTTTCTCACAGTGTTTTACTGTATGAATATGAACAGAAATAGATACTTATTTGTGCTTACATGCCGATACATGCT
>CAUQUX010000054.1:0-8179 GCA_963521235.1 uncultured Veillonella sp.
AACTGTCCTTGGGAAACACTGTTTCGCTACCGTTTGTTACTTACCGTAACAACAAGTATATAATATCATATCCCTAACAACTATGCAAGTATTTTTTTATAATTTATTTAATTTTTTCTACCCTTACATTGCTAGTAGAAATTGAACACTTTCATAAAAATAATTTAACACTTACATTGCCAATAGAACTTGAACATATTTAATCCATACTTTTAATACAGATACTGTAACTTAGTAAAAAGGACATATAGTCTCCTACATGTCCCTTTCACATACAACCTATCCTTAACCACACATTTCCTAAACGTAGCTTCCCATCATTGCGCTGAACTCTAACCATGTTTTAGTTCGGTTCTAGTATCTTCCACGGCAGTGACCATTAGCTATGCTTGTTATTACATTTTTACAGAAAAGTTTCTATCACTTCTTAGAAGTCAAAGTTATTCTCATCAAAAGGATAGGTATCTAGCATATCTATCTTATCTTCATCCTGTTGTAATTTCCGTTCTGCCTCTTCTTGCATCCTGTGTAGCCCCTTTTGTATTACTGCGACCATGTCAGTTGAAAGCTCTAGTTCTTTATTTTTATAGGCCTGTAGCAACTCTGTCAACGTTTGTAGCGCACTCATACTGTATGTATGACGATTGTTTCCAATCAAAGTTATCAAAAACTTAGCAAATGATGATGCCATTACTTGTATTTTCTCAGATTGACCATCATAGAACAATACTTGCCCTTCTATGCCTTCCTTGGTAGGATGATAGTCAATATACAATCGGGATTCACCATCTTCTGACTTAGCAATTAAGCAAGCATTCCACTGCGACAAGCGAGCTCGTATCCCTTTCGGTCGCACCGAAGCCTCTAAGGCAGGTTTCAATATATCCAGTCCTTCACGACTATGTGTCATCATCTCCTCTGCTGACAATAAGTATAGCTCTTGCTCTTCCACAATAAATGTTGGTACTTTCAGTTGGAGAGGCGAAAATCTTTTATGCCACGTCCCATTAACCATGCTAAGCATATCAAGCAATCTTTGTGGAGTTTGAGGGAACGCCTTTTGTAATTCCTGCAAACTATAGCCTTTTACACCTTTCCATTCCTTTTGCATCTTCCTCCATATTGGCTGTATAAAATAACGGTAAGGTCGAGTCAGTTGATTCATATAATGTTCTTGTACTGTCAGCTTCGAATCAGCAATTTTAATCGTGATTCTAAAAAACCATCTTAAATTATCTATACTAGCCTTAATGGCTTCCAGAGCTAATTCTTTATCAATCACATAGAAATACAACGCTGCTTTATGATTAACTATATCTATCACTGAACTACTGAATACTTGCACATCACCAAGTAATGCGAGAGCTCTCGAATAAATTCGTTTCGCAAAGACTTCATTTGCTATAGGACTCACAGCAACTTCATAGTTAAGTTCTACATAGATCACATGCAATCGCCCTATACGCTTAATTAGTTTGTCATTACACCGCAACTCACTACCTAAGGGAAGCCCATGGTCTGTTAACGATTCACTGATACGCTCTATAACTTTGTTAGTATTCCGTGCAACAAAATCAATTGTACAACTTTTGAAAAATCCTAATGAGTTATAGTTTTCATCATAGCCATAGACTTCCCCATCTTCCTGTAATTCTTCTTCTAATATCTGTGCCAAAGTTTCTAACGCAGGTTCCTCAATATATGCTGGAATGATGAGTTCATACAACTCCTCAAGCTCCCTATCTTGCTGTACTTTTGCCTTTTTTACCTTCTTTTCCTTCCTCTGTTTTCGAGTTCCTTTTTTCTTGCCCACATCTGTCTCCTATCTAGTACTTTATCCTAGTAACTCATTCCATATAAAAGGAGCATCGCCAACGCCATGCCCCTTTCACTATTTATTCCGTTTCATTTTCATCAAAGAAAATTTGTATACTTTGCACTCCATCTGCATGAACTGGTCCATCGATATGAACGGTCAGTTGTTCTTCCTCTGTTCTACCAACGGAATCACCATCTTGTACCGTTTTATCTGATGTTAAGACGTAATCTGCCACACTTAGTACATAGTTCCAAGCTTTCTCTGGATGCCACGGACAATGTAGAAATTCCACATTTAATTGTTTAAACAATTCCATACCACTAGTATGTAAGGAAATCGTGTCATCGTCTTCAAATTCCATGTCTACCCATATTAGATTCGCCATAGGTAGCATATCGTCTCGTAACTGTTCCGTTTCCTCATGGTACTTTTTCGCTTCGTACAGAACGCCATTTGTATATATAGCACTAGCTCCCGTTTGTTCCGTCGCCACTGAAAGTAATTTCGTCAATAAAATCCCTTCTTCTAATGGATTACCTGGACCTTCTACAATGCTAATCGCCACATGGCCCGTATGGTTAATTACCGCATCCAATGCCTCTTCCCAAAGATAATTCCGTGTAGCTCCTTGCATAACAGCTTCCATCGGCATGGCAAAGGAAAATGGTGCCACCACTACTTTATAATCATCAATCACCAGAAAGTGTGCCTCTTCCATATCCTCTTCTTCAACGGTATCTACATCTTTTGTAGCAATGGCTGCCCGGACCTTCATTCCTTCAGGACTAGTAATGGAGGTAATATCCCATTGTGTCAGTAAATCCTTTTTGAATCGATTGATATCAAATACAGCCTGTTCTTGCAAGATCATCCCCATGAAACCACGTTTTCCCACCATAGGTCCTATGGTGCCCTGCTCCATAATTTTTTCCGCTAAGTTCGTCATGGCATCAATCAATAATTGTGTATCCGCTCTTTGAATATCCATCGTATCTACATCTAAATTCATGGTTTTTTCCATAATCGTTTGAATGAGATAATCTCCAAAGTTACCAGATTCCTGTTTCATGAGCACTAATAAGGCTTCACTAAAGGACGGCGCTAACACAGTTACTGTATGGTCTTCTCCATTAAAATACAACACTTGTCCTACATGTCCAGATTTCGTTGGATTATAGTCAATGTACAAGCGGGATGCGTTTTCGCCTTCCCCAGTAGCAGCAAATAGGCATAGATCTCTCTGTTTAGAAGTGGCTCGTACTTGTGATGGTTTTACATCAGGCCCCAGTATATCCATATTCATCACTTCTCGTCCGTGAATATCAAACTCTAACATTTGACGAGCCGACAATAAATAGAATTGTTTATCATCATACATACACATAGGGAATGTTACTTTCAACGATGTATATTCCTTCTGATACGTTCCATTCACTACATTCAGTAAGAAACTGAGTCCCTCTGGTGTGTTAGGATAGCGTCTAAGTAAATCCATCCACTCCTTAGAAGATACCCCTTTCCACTCACTTTGAATGACAGCCCATAGATCAGGTGCTAAACCTCGATACACACGGGATATATCCGACATATATCGTTCATGTATGGTAAGTCCGGAGTCAATCACGTCGATAGTCGCTCCTTTTCCCAATGCACTTCTATGTAAATACGCTTCAATAACCCCTATGGCTAAATCCTTATCTGCCACATAATAGGTAAATACGGCTACGCCTTCTGAAAGATTGAAGAACACCGCACTAACGATACTATTATCCTCCAAGGCTTTAGTAATTTTTGCATCTAAGCGTTTGAACTGTTTCTTATCCCCCAAAGAACCATCTAAATTCACTCGCACATGATGCAAAGTTCCCAGTTCTGCCACTACCTTTTCATCCTGATATAACTTGGATCCATAAGGAACACCTAATTCATCTAAGGATGTGATGATTTCTTCTACTAGCTCTGGGCCTTCCTCCATGGAAAAACGAATCACACAATGGTCAATTTCTCCATTTTCTTTAGTCACAGATTCGCCCTCATGAACAGCACCCACATCCGTTAATTTATGCTCCATCAGCACTTCTAATGAACCACGACAGGAATCATCAAATTGAGCTGGAATATATAGTTCATACTGGATTTGTTTGTTCTTTTTTTCTGTTGCCATATCTCTTAGATCTCCACTCTACTCACCAATACTTAATACTAGTACAACTCTTGTGATGTCTCTCTTTCATCATCTGTTCAACCCAAGAGAGTCACAGAAACGGGCAGGGATTGTAAAATTTGCTTTGCCAATTCACGGGTCGACTCAGTAGTTCTCACCATACACAAACCATCTGCATTGACCGTAGTCATAACACCTACATATTCATAGCCTTCTAAAATACGATTCACATAATTCGTATGCTTTCGTTCAATCTGAAAGTACACATACTGCGGATCATAGACAATGTCTTGTTCTTGCATCTTGGTCCTCCTATTATGTTGTCAGGAATTATTTTTGCTTCGTTTCACGACGCATCATGGAGTATTCTTCCAATGGAGTATCAATGTACAAACGCAATTTCATTTGTGCATGTTTTGCCACATCAATATCATTACCATCTTCATCAGTCATACGTGTAATCACATGTTTCACCAATGGTCCATGAGGTTGGCAGAATTCTACTGTTTCCCCAACTTTGAAATTGTTGCGTTGTTCCATGTAGGCATAGCCTTCTTCTGCATTGTACCCTTCTACAAGACCGATGAAATCATGGGTTTGCGTATTGGAAGATTTACCATAATTTTGCGCTTCTTCCCCTGGTTTTTCAATAGCAAAGGCCTCTGTATAAGGACGATGAGAGATTTTTTCTAACTCTGCATACCATTCATCGCGTACATACCAGTCGTCTCCTTCTTCTAGAAATGTATCGATGGCTTCACGATATACTTTAGATACGGTCGCTGCATAGTGCACCGACTTCATACGACCTTCAATTTTTAAACTATCTACACCCGCTTTGTAGAGCTCAGGGATATATTTTAATAGACATAAATCTTTGGAGTTAAAGATATAGGTACCATGCTCATCTTCTTCGATTGGGTAGTATTCGCCAGGGCGGTTTTCTTCTACTAAATTATATTTCCAACGGCATGCCTGCGTGCAAGCCCCACGGTTCGCATCACGATTTGTCATGTAATTACTCAACAAACAACGGCCAGAGTAGGAAATACACATAGCACCATGGACGAAGGCTTCAATTTCAATATCTGCTTTTTCGCGCATTGTTTTGATATCTTCGATGCTTACTTCACGGGCTATTACTACACGAGCTGCCCCTTGCTCTTTCCAGAACTCCGTTGTCAAATAGTTTGTTGTATTCGCTTGGGTGCTCACATGCAATTCCAATCCTGGAGCCACACGTTTGGCTAACAAGAAAATACCCAAGTCCGCTACGATAATCGCATCCACCTTGATACTTTCCAAGAATTGTAAGTATTCTTCTAAGCCTGTTAAGTCCTCATTGTGAGGAATGATGTTACAGGTAACGTAGATTTTTTTGCCATGGCTGTGTACAAATTCTACAGCCTCTTTCAATTGATCATTGTCAAAGTTGGAACTTGCAGCTCGCAATCCAAAGGCGCGACCAGCACAATAGACAGCATCCGCACCATAGTGAATGGCCATTTTTAATTTATCCATATTACCAGCTGGCGCTAGTAATTCCATATGTCGTTTCGTCATCGATTTATCCTTTCCATACACTGACACTCATGCCATCCCCCATAGGGTAAATGGTGGTGTTGTAGTGTTCTTTTTGTTCTACATAAATTAAGTATTCTTGCAACCGTTTTACAATGGTTTTAAAGCGACGTGGTGGTTCTTTGTCTCCCCGCACATAGCCACGGAACAGTACATTATCTGCTAGTACCACCGCCCCTTCTGCGAGCTTCGGCTCGATTAGCTCCAGTTGCTTTAAGTACTGCCCTTTCGGACCGTCTAAAAACACCAAGTCGAAGGGGCCTTCCACAGTAGTTAGTAACTCTGTAGCATCGCCTTTCAGCAACGTAATTTTCTCTGCATAGTCCGATTGTGAAATAAAATGAGTAGCCATCCTATGTCGCACATCATCTAATTCCATGGTGATTAATTGTCCTTCTTTGTCCATATGTTTTGCCAATAACAAAGACGAGTAGCCGATGGCAGTCCCAATTTCTAACACTCGTTTCGGTTTATATAGTCCAATTAAGTCTTCAAAGAGTTCCACTTCCGATTCTCGCAAAATTGGCACATCATGTAAGAGCGCATAAATGCGTTGTTCATTTAATATCTCTTTAATTTTCATAAATTTGATCCACTATTTTTAAATGTTCATCATAGGTTTTTGTAAAATGGTGATGTCCGTCTTTATCAGCTACAAAGAATAGATAGTCTGTCGGTGGCGCATACAAAACGGCTTCCATCGATTTAATACCTGGGTTCGCAATAGGTCCCGGCGGTAAGCCTTTATGAAGATAGGTGTTATACGGACTTTCTAACTTTGTATCTTCAATGGTAATCAATGGTTTAGGGTATCCTAAAATATACTGGATACTAGCACAAGATTCCAAAGGCATACCCGTTTTCAAGCGTTGACGGAATACGGCAGCAATGATAGGTCTGTCTTCATCAAACTTCGCTTCTTTTTCCACCAAGGATGCTAAGGTGATGAACTCAAAAATAGTCATGCCTTGTGCTTCAATATCTTGTCGCATTTGTGGAGTTAATTGACGATTCATTTCATCTGCCATGATGGCCATCACATCTTCTGCTTTGCTACCTACAGGAATCTCATAGGTGCTAGGGAATAAAAATCCTTCCACTCGATAGGTAACAGGTTTTGTGCCCACCATATACTCATATGGCGTATAGGTTTTTCCTTTTTCCATGAAAGCATATTGGGTATCGATGCCTTGTTCTTCGATACGTTTCCCAATTTCACCAATGGTAAATCCTTCAGGTACTGTGAGCTTTACAGTTTTTAATTTACCCTGTTGCAACAACCCAATGATTTCGCTCAAACTAGAGTGATGAGGAATTTGGTAATACCCATGTTGTAATTTGTCCATCGTCCCCGTTAAACGCAAGGCTGCACGGAACACCGTAGGGGATGTGATAAGGCCCCTTTCATAAAGCACATCGCCAATCTCCGCTCCCGTTTGGTTCTCCGCAATGACAACGGTTTCCACATCTTCCTTAGAACCGTCTGTCCAAGGAATATAATATATACCTGCTAACGTGCCCAGTACGGTCGCCAACAGAATCGCTACACATCCGTAGATGTATTTTACATATTGTTTCACAGCAATCTCCTTCTTTAATGAATACTATATTATACCATTTTAGGAGTGTATATAGCAATTTTTCTATATAGCATAGATTAATCTAGGTCTTACACTCACCTATGCTATATATGAGGTCTGTGAAAGTACTCTCTGCTCCAAGTTACAGGGAGCCTCTAAGGGCACCATATCGTTCATACAGAAAAAGGGCTGTCACAATTCTACAGCCCCTTTCATTATTTATTCTTCTTCACTTTCATGAAAGAAAATTTGTATACTTTGCAATCCATATGCATGGACCGGTTCATCGATATGAACTATCAGTTGTTCTTCCTCTGTTCTACCGATAGCATCACCGTCTGTTAGCTCTTTACTAGATGTCAGCACATATTCCGCCACGCTAAGAATATAATTCCAGGCACGCTCTGGATCCCATGGGCAATGCAAGAATTCCACATTGAGTTGGTTGAACTCTTCCATACCGCTGGTATACAACGATAGGGTTCCATCTTCTTCAAAATTGATATCAACCCACACTAGGTTCACCATAGGCAACGCATCAACTCGTAGATGCTCTGTTTCTTTGTAGTACCTGTCCGCTTCATGGAGGACGCCATTCGTATAGATAGCCGTCGTTCCTTTTTGCTCTGTTGCCACTGCAAGTAACTTCGACAGCAAAATGCTTTCTTCCAATGTATTACCCGTACCTTCTACGATACTGATCACTACATGGTTTGTATGATTCATAAGCACTTCCAAGGCATTGTCAAAAAGATAATTCCGCTGTGCCCCTGCTTCTAATGCTTCCACAGGTATGGCAAAGGAGAATGGAGCTATCACAACTTTCACATCGTCAATGATTAAAACGTGTGCTTCCTCCATATCTGCTTCTTCTACAGATTCCACATCTTTCGTAACCACAGCTGCTCCTGCTTTCATACCATCTGGACTCGTGAGGGAAACAATATCCCATTGAGCAAGCAAATCTTTTTTAAATCGCTCCACATCAAAGGTAGCATTTTCTAACAATACCATGCCCATACATCCACTTCTAAG
>CAUQUX010000055.1:0-8056 GCA_963521235.1 uncultured Veillonella sp.
CTTGGGGTTCTGTAGCCTTTATTGGAACTATGTTATTCGGGATGTTCTTCGGAGCAGGAAACTTAATTTTCCCTGTTCACTTAGGACAAGAAGCAGGTCAAGCATTATGGCCAGCTATCTTAGGTTTTTTAGCGACAGCAATTGGTCTTCCATTCTTGGGAATCGTAGCTATGGGTGTATCTCGTAGTAATGGCTTGCAAGACTTAGTAAGTCGTGTACACCCGACCTATGGTAAAATTTTTACATTATTATTATATATTACCATTGGACCTGCATTTGCCATCCCAAGAACAAGTACAGTATCCTATACGATTGGATTTGAACCATTCCTTGGTAGTGTCAATCCTGATCTTGCTTTAGGTGTATTCTCTGCGGTGTTCTTTATCATTGCTATTTTGTTCTCTTTGAACCCAGGTAAATTGATGACCTACATTGGTAAAGTATTAACACCATTATTCTTAGTGTTCTTAAGTATTTTATTATTAACAGTAGCGTTTATGCCAATGGGTGATTACACTAGCGTAGCACCAGTAGGGGAATATGCGACACATGCGTTCTTTAAAGGTTTTACAGAAGGCTATAATACACTTGATGTATTGGCATCCTTAGCCTTTGGTATTATCGTAATTCGTGCACTACAAGGTGTGGGTGTCACAGAACCTAAAGATATTGCAGTAGGTCTTGTGAAAGCTGGTCTTGTGGCTTGCTCCATTATGGCAGTTATCTATGGTTTCCTAGCCTACAGTGGTGCTACAAGTGTCACAACATTAGGCTTGGCTAAAAATGGTGGCATCACCATGGCGCAAATGAATGCGTTCTACTTCGGTAATGTAGGGGCTGTGTTGTTGGCTATCATCGTTACACTAGCATGCTTGAAAACGTGCGTAGGTTTGATTGGTGCTTGTGGTGAAACTTTTGATGAAATGTTCCCTAATACATTGGGTTACCGTGGTTATGCATATTTGACAACAGCAGTAGGTTTCTTAATTGCTAACGTAGGCTTAACAAAAATCATCGAATTAGCCATCCCGGTGTTGATGTTCTTGTATCCATTGTCTATTACCATCATTTTGTTATCCTTTGCAGCACCAATCTTCCAAGGAAGACAAGCTGTGTATGCTTGGACAACAGCCTTTGCTTTATTTGCCGCATTAGGTGATGCGATGGCAACAGCACCAGCATTTATTAACCAATCTGGATTCGCACAATGGGCATTACCATATTACGGAATGCTTCCATTTGCTTCTATCGGCATGGGCTGGATTGTACCGTCCATTATAGGTTTCGTTATCGGTATGGTGCATATTGGACTTGTACGTAAATAATAGGATTTATTTCCACATACTCGAGCTAGGGTTTTTAGAATTATGGCATAGAGTATCCTACAAGACAAATCAATATTGTAATATAGATAAACGACTAGGTCTTTTGGATCTAGTCGTTTTGCGATTCCCTTTGCTCTAGTATAAATGGGGATGCTTATCTAAACATAGGCATCAGTAATAGATATATGTAGTAATTAGAGAAAAAATTTGCTGTATACATATAGTATTACGTTCCTAGTGTAAGGAATTAAGTGTAGGTAAAAAACATTCTATAGAAACTATAAAATATATATTTCCCAATGCATGCATATGTGGTATAATCTCTATATCTTTCCCATAGAAAGACCGTAGGAGGTAGCGCGATGCTACCATGTAGTATAGTAGAAAGGAGATTTTTATGTGGAAAAAAGGACTGGCCCTATTGGTGGTCTGTCTAGTGGGGTTCTTGCTATGGCATGAATCTTCACTAGAAGCACCAGGAGGAGGCAAGATGTACCGAGTAGGTATCTTGCAATTAGCGGAGCATCCCGCATTAGATGCAGCGAACAAAGGTTTCGTAGATGGATTGCGTGAAGAGGGATTTGCAGATAATGTCATTCTTGACCATCAAAATGCCCAAGGTGATCAATCCAATCTAAACACTATTGCCCAACGATTTGTGGCACGTAACTCTGATTTAGTAGTAGCCATTGCGACCCCGGCAGTGCAGGCCATGGCGAATGCTACCAAGGATATTCCTGTATTAGGAACGGCGGTGACTAGCTATACCACAGCGAGATTAGTGGATAGTGATGAACATCCAGGGGGCAATGTATCGGGTACGACAGACATGGTGCCTATGGAAAAACGGGTGGAATTAGTGCATCAATTATTGCCGAATGCAAAAAAAATCGGCACTATCTATTCCTCTAGTGAAGTCAATTCACAATTACAAGTAGAACGGTTCCGAGAAGAAGCGAAACAATACGGTATGGAAGTGGTAGAAATTACCGTGTCCAATGTGAATGACGTACCACAAGCGGCAAACCAATTAGCTATCATGGGCATCGATGCGGTGTATTTCCCAACGGATAATATTATTGCCTCTGCTTATGCTAACATCGTTACTATTTTTAGTGCAGCGAATTTACCAGTGTTCCCTTCGGATGATACATGGTTAAAAACAGGTGGTTTGGCAGCCTATTCTGTAGACTTTTATAAATTAGGGGTGCAAACAGGTCATATGGCAGCTCGTGTGCTTCGTGGTGAAAGTACACCGGACAGTATGCCAATCGAAATGCAAGAACCTATTAAATTTGTATTCAACCAAGAGGAAGCAGATCGCTTACACATTCAGATTCCAGAGTCATTACGACAACAGTAGTATAGTAGTGGGGTAACCCTAGTAGGAGGAATTATGACAAACTTAATTATTAGCACCATTGCACAAGGCCTATTGTGGGCATTGTTAGCATTGGGTGTATTCATTACTTTCAGAATTTTAGACGTAGCTGATTTAACAGTAGAAGGCAGTTTTCCAATGGGGGCCGCTATTTCTGCGGTGTTGATTACAATGGGGGTCAATCCATGGCTGACCATTATCATAGCTGGTATTGGTGGTATGATTGCCGGTGCAGTGACAGGTTGGATTCATACGAAGTTAAAAATTCCAGCATTGTTAGCAGGTATCTTGACGATGATCGCTCTGTATTCGGTAAACTTGCATATTATGGGGAAGGCAAATATTTCCCTATTGCGCATGGATACAGTGTACTCAGCTATTCATAGCATGGGGGTGTCTAATGCTGTCGCATTGACTATCATTGGTGTAGCCGTAACGATTGTAGTTGGTTTATTCTTATTCTGGTTCTTTGGTACTGAACTTGGCACATCTATCCGTGCTACTGGCGTGAATCCACAAATGATTCGTGCGCAAGGCGTAAACACAGATTCTATGATTGTTCTTGGCCTATTATTATCCAATGGATTTGTCGCTGTATCTGGCGCGTTAATTGCTCAATCTCAAGGCTTTGCAGATATTGGTATGGGCGTAGGTACCATCGTTATCGGCTTGGCATCTGTTATCATCGGGGAAGTGTTATTTACTTCTTCTTCCGTAGTACGCAAACTATTTGGCAACTCCTCCTTCGTATTGAGCTTAGTAGCCGTTGTATTTGGTTCCATTGTGTATCGCATCGTCATAGCCACAGTACTATACCTAGGCATGCCTCCAAATGATTTGAAATTATTTACCGCTATCTTAGTAGCGCTTGCCCTATCCTTACCAACATGGCAAGGTAAATTTCGTCGTGGTTAATAGGGAGGGATACACATGTTAACGTTAAAAGGAATTGTGAAAGCCTTCCATAAAGGCACTGTGAATGAAAAAATTGCTCTTCGAGGCATTGATTTACAATTAGAAGATGGAGATTTTGTTACGGTTATCGGCGGTAATGGGGCTGGTAAGAGTACATTGTTGAACTCTATTGCTGGCGTATTCTCCGTGGATGAAGGGACATTACACATTAATGATGTAGATGTAACGCACATGGCAGAATACAAACGGGCTAAATATATTGGACGTGTATTCCAAGATCCTATGTTGGGCACAGCAGGAAATATGCAAATCGAAGAGAATATGTTATTGGCATTGCGACGTGGACAAAAAATGGGCTTATCTTGGGCATTTAAAGAAGAGGAACGGGAATTGTTTAAACAACAATTAGCTCGACTTGGATTGGGCCTAGAAAATCGCCTGTCATCTAGCATGGGCTTATTAAGCGGAGGACAACGTCAGTCTATTACTTTACTCATGGCAACCATGTTGAAACCAGAAGTGTTATTATTAGATGAACACACAGCAGCCTTAGACCCTAAAACGGCAGAAAAAGTATTGCAACTCACAGATGAACTCGTAAAAGAACATCATTTGACGACCTTGATGATTACTCATAATATGCGTGACGCTTTACGGTTCGGTAATCGTTTAATCATGATGGACAATGGTAAAATTATCTATGATGTAAAAGGGGAAGAAAAAGCAAGCTTAACCGTACAAGATTTGTTAGAACGTTTTGAAGTGGCTAGTGAAAACACCTTGAGTGACCGTATGATGTTGGGGTAAGTGCTTTACTTTTAGTGGAAAATATAGTATTATAGATACCGATGTATTATATCCTAGGCGAGGTAATTGAGTCTCCGCCCATTACTTTGGCCTATGGAATTGTGATTTTAGGAGGACATGAAACATGTTAACTACAGAAGCTAAAGCAGCTATCATTAAAGAATTTGCTGTTCACGAAGGTGACACTGGATCCCCAGAAGTACAAATCGCGATTTTAACTAACCGCATTGTATACTTAACTGAGCATTTAAAAGAACACAAAAAAGATCATCATTCCCGTCGTGGTCTTTTAAAATTAGTTGGTCAACGCCGTAACATGCTTGACTACCTTCGTCGTAAAGACATCGAACGCTACCGTGCGATCTTAGAAAAATTAGGCTTACGTAAATAATTACGAACTACAAGAAGCGGCTTCGGCCGCTTTTTTTGTTATTTTAGCTTTGTTTATAAGACGTACCAATGGTACTGATAGCCTATCGATATGTAAACTAGGAACATCAAGAATGACGAGGGATGTAAAGACGCATGGATTAGTGGATATTGTTCTTAATACTTGTACGAGTTAAGTTAGAGGAAGTCTACAAAGTGTGTACAAATAGTGATTTGCAATGTTGAAAATGAATGCTATACTAATAGAAAACTTAATGTTTATTTTATAGTAAGAAAGGAAGTACGAATGAAACAAGTGAAACGGAATGCAACAGGGTTGCTCTTGTTATCTATGATTACAGTAGCGTTGAGCGGTCATACAGTGTATGCTGCGGATGCGCAAGAGATAGAAGAAACGGTGATCTTGCCAGATGTAACGGTAACGGCAACGAGAACCTTGCAAGATATTTCAAAAACGCCTAGTTCTATCTCTGTGGTGACAGCGAAGGATATTGAAAATCGCAAAGTGGATACCGTTGCGGATGCGATACAATTATTACCAGGGGTGTATAAAAGTCAAGCTTCGGCAGGTGATATTCAAATCCGTGGATTCGACTCTAAAAATATTTCTGTACTCGTTGATGGCGTGCCGATGAATAATTCTTTCAATAATAGGGTGGACTGGGAAGCGATTCCCGTTCATTCTATTGAACGCATTGAATTAGTGCGAGGTGCTAGTTCCTCTTTGTATGGTGGCAAAGGGGTAGCGGGTGTGATCAGCATCAAAACGAAACAAGTGGCACCAAAAGCTGACCGGAAGGAAATTCGTTGGCACGGTAAGGTGAATGGTGGTACCTATGGTACATGGAACAATGAGCTAGGTTTTGATGCTCGCGTGTCGGATAAGGTAGCCATTGGTGTATCTGCAGAAGAGCGTCGTACTAAGGGGTTCCCAGGATTTTTCGTGACGGAAAAAAGCAAGGCTATCAAAGGAGATGTAAAAGCTGTATCTCCTGGCACGCCATTAAAACAGTTGACAAGTGGTAAATATGTGGTAGGGAATCGTGGGGATAAATCTCTACATAATAGAAATCTATCTTCCTATATCACTTGGAGATTAGGAGATAAAGAAACTTTAACCTATCGCTATACCTATGCAAATCATAAGTATTCTTATCACAACCCAATGAGCACAGTCAAAGTGAATGGCAAGGTTATTTTTGCTGGGGATGTAAAAGTCAATGATAAGCAGTACGTGAAGGTGAATGGCAATAGCTTCTTGGGTCATGATGCGGAGCGTGAATATCACTCTCATAGTTTACAATATAAAAATGAAGCGAATAAATTACAGATTTCTTTAGGGTATTTAGATAAAAAGAAAGATGGTTATTCTGTGCCAGACAAAGCTACAACTGGTGATTATGACGGTTTAGGCTCTCATTCTTTCTATCCAGGAAAAGCCTATAATGTAGATGTGCAAAAAGCGTGGAAACCTGAAGGAAAACATCAAATTGTAGGGGGCTTGAATTGGAAACAAGAAAGCTTTGACCAATCTAAGATTGCTTTGAAAGAATGGCGTAATAAGGATTCTAAAGATGCGACGGTATTCCCGAACGGGGTCAGTGAAACAAATAGTGGTGCTGCACGAACAATGGCAGTCTTTGTACAAGATACGTATCGTCCGAATGATGATTGGGCCATTTATGCAGGTCTTCGTTTAGATCATTTTAAAAAGTACGATGGGTCTCACGGGGAGTACAATAAGAAAACAAAGTCCTACGATGTCGTACATCATAATGATGGATCTTACACGGAGTTGAGTCCTAAGTTGTCCGTAGAAAGATACCTTGATGATTCTACCAACGTCTATGCATCCTATGGTCACTCCTTTGCACCGCCAACCTTGTACCAAGTGTACCGCTTCGGTCAAACATCTAAAACTCCTATTCATGCAAATCCAGAGTTAGATCCAGAACATTCCGATACCTTTGAACTTGGTTTGAAAAAATCTTGGAATGAAAGTACAAAATTAAACGTAGCAGCCTTTTATGTGAATACAAAGGATAAAATTCAATATGTTACATTTAAAAAGACAGATGGTACTGAGGATTACAAAAAGTATATCAATATAGGATCAGAAACACGTCGTGGTGTAGAATTAGAACTTCGTCACAAGTTGTCTAACAAATGGTCTGTCTTTGGAAACTATACATGGCAAATGGGATATATAGAAAGCAAAGCTTTGGCCAATACAGATCAAAGTGATGGAAAAGAGCAAAATTTTGAGATTCCAAAACATCTATTCCATGGTGGCTTTGAATACAACAGCGGCAAGTGGAATGCCTTGTGGGATATGCAATATGTTAGTGCACGCCAGGGTAAAGACACTGCCGGTGGTGAGCCAGAGGCAGAAGATAGCTACTTCTTAACCAATGTTTCGATGAATTACAAAGTGTCCAAAGAAGCTACCTTGCAATTCGGCGTACAAAACCTATTCGATCGTGAATTTTACACTAAAGAAGCCACAGGTGGCCGTACGTATAATGTAGGTATGAAATTCAAATTCTAATACAACATAATATTAATAATATGAGACGTTCCAACGAGGGGCGTCTCATTTTGTTACCTACTAGATGTTGTATGACCAATTGGAATAGCACTACCATAGGCAATGGCTCTTACCAATGGTATACTAAAGAGGATATAAAGATATTCATAGTAGAGGTCCAAGTGATTCGTAAGGGGAGTATGTATGAATTATAAGCGAAATGTACTAGCAGGACTTGTTATGGCGTGTTTGAGCACTGTACCATTTGTGTATGGAGCGTCGGCAGAGGTAGGTTTTCAACAGGTTGTGACGCAACCGGAGCTCATTGAGGTAAGCACAGCGGGGCGAGCTGTGGCGATGCGCAAATACCATGAGGTGCTCAACTATCCAGAGGGACTGCATATTAAGGTAAATGGTGTAGGGTATGACACGGTGCAGCAGAAGCACCATAATGTAACTGGTATTTATGTATTGGATGGTACTAAGTTAACTGTCCACAAGGGCTTGCAAGTAGATCTAAGTAATGCTCACCCCTATGATCAACCTGATGAAATGGCACATTATTACATGAGCGGTATCTATGCTGGATTTGGTCGTAAACATGTTGATGACCCGCAATATGATACAAAGGTGGTTGTTCATGGGCCCACTGTGATTCAAGCCATTGGCAATGGGGTACAAGCTAATAAAGATAGTTATATTACGTTAGAC
>CAUQUX010000056.1:0-8045 GCA_963521235.1 uncultured Veillonella sp.
GTATTTGTTGTTAGAGTTCTTTAGGCCATCTGTAGGGAAGAGTAGAGGAGAAGACCTAAAGATGTGAATGAAGGATGCGTATCTATGAGCAACACACCGTAGAGGTAGCATGGTAGAGGTAGCTGGTGGTGTTGCATACATATATTATTAGGCCCTATAAAGGAGTTGAGGAGTTTATAATATACGTACATCACTTCACAAGAAAGAGAGTATCATAGTTTTGTTACTCTGTATCTGTAGTATAAACTACGAACGTCCAAGGAATGTCAAATATAAAAAATTTTATTATATCCATGGATTAAGATTTGTTATAATAGATTCTATAGAATTTTAAAATAGGTTCTAAAAGAGACGTTCTGTACTTGTACACCATCGCCTCTTTTTACGATAGCCTAGGTAAGTGTTGGTATGTAAGAAGGAGATTCTATGACATGGTAAAGAAAATTGGACTATCAGGTTGGATTGGCATTGGCCTCTTAGCTGGTGTCGTTGTGGGTGCCATAGCACCAGAGTTTGCGAAACAGTTGAAGCCGTTAGGTGACGTATTTATTCGCATGATCAAAATGATCGTTGTGCCCTTGATTTTTAGCTCTCTCATTATGGGGATTGCGGGCACTGGAGATTTTAAAAAATTAGGTCGTTTAGGCGGGAAAGCAATTTTATGGTTTGAAATAGCGACTACTTTGGCATTATTCATTGCTCTCTTTGCCGTTAATATTGCGGAACCAGGGGTAGGCGTCAATTTGACAGCTACAGGTGGTGCCACAGACATCGTTAACAAAGCGGCATCCAAACAAATGGATCATGTACAAATGCTGGTGAACATCATTCCTACGAATATCATAGATGCTATGGCCCGTGGGGATATGTTGCAAATTATTTTCTTTAGTTGCTTATTTGCTATTGCCGCAGCAAGCATGGGGAAAGAGGGAAAACAAATCGTCGATTTATCGAAGAGCGTTACCCATATCATGTTCCAAGTAACACACTATGTGATGTATATTTCACCAATCGGTATTTTCGGCGCTATTGCGTACACAGTAGGGGCTTTCGGCTTGGAAATGCTCATTCCGTTGTTGAAATTAGTCCTTACTTTATATGCAGCCTTAATTGTATTCTTAGTGCTCATTCTTGGTATGGCCTCTGCATTTACGAAGGTGAACTTATTTAAATTATTCTTTGCGTTGAAAGAACCAACCATTTTGGCATTTACCACAGCCGCTTCAGAAGCAGCGTTGCCAATCGCTATGGAAAAGTTGAAAAAAGTAGGAATTCCAAACCATATCGTAAGTTTCGTATTGCCATTAGGCTATACATTTAACTTAGATGGATCTACTTTGTACTCTGCTTTGACAGTAGTCTTCATTGCGCAAGTATACGGTGTACCATTCCCATTAGAACAACAAATCTTGATGATGATTACCTTGATGTTGTCCACCAAAGGGATTGCTGGTGTACCAGGTGGTTCCTTAATCGTCGTAGCCGCTACCAGCGCTGCCTTTGGTCTTCCAGTGGAAGGGTTGGCGCTTATTTTAGGGGTTGACCGTGTGTTAGACATGGGTCGTACCGTATGTAACCTATTGGGCAACTGTATTGCTGCTGCTCTAGTAGGCCGCTGGGAAAATGAAGTGTCCGCAGAAGACTTAACGCGATTGATTGATAATCCATTAACCGATGAAGAAGTAGCTGCTATGGAACAAAAACGTTTAGAAGATATGGCGGAAGCACACGCATAATAGGTAATGAATCGCATGCATAATATATAGCGGATGTCACGCACATAACACATATTGTTAGATAGAACACCCTATGTCATCTCTAGGAGATGGGATAGGGTGTTTTCTATGCATCTAGTACGGTACAAAGACTCGCTGACATCTCTCCTAGATAGCATCGGGAGATTCCTATTACTGGTTATAGGAAATGAAAGTAATTTCCGTGTAATTATTAATAGACGAAATATAGGAAATCGTTGTATCATAGTTCTAATAGACAGTTTCTTTACTATGATACTAGTGAAAAGTATGGATAGGAGTCCCTATACAAGTGAGTTAATGAAAATCATAGTATAGAGTTTTTCGTACGAGTGTACGATAGTGAATGTGAAGGGAGAACGACTATGTTAAGTGATATTGAAATTGCCCAACAGGCGCAGATGGAACCAATCATAGAGATTGCCAAACGATGTAATCTATCGGAAGATGAATTAGAGTTATATGGGAAATATAAAGCCAAAGTATCCTTTGATGCGATGGAACGTTTACAAGATAAGCCCAATGGTAAGTTGGTATTAGTCACAGCTATTACGCCTACACCAGCAGGGGAAGGTAAGTCCACCACGACCATCGGATTGACCCAAGCCTTACAACAAATTGGTGTAAATAGTATTGCTGTGTTGCGCGAACCATCCCTAGGACCAGTATTTGGGGTCAAAGGTGGTGCAGCTGGTGGTGGCTATGCTCAAGTTGTGCCTATGGAAGATATTAATCTACATTTTACAGGAGATATGCATGCCATAACAGCAGCCAATAATCTGTTGTCGGCAATGATTGATAATCATATTTTCCAAGGCAATGCGTTACAAATCGATGTGCGCCGCATTAGTTGGAAACGTGTATTAGATATGAATGATCGCGCGCTACGCAATGTGGTCATTGGTACGGGTGGACCTATGAGTGGTGTGCCACGGGAAGATCATTTTATGATTACCGTGGCGTCTGAAATTATGGCTATTTTATGTTTAGCTCGTGATCTAGAAGATTTAAAAGCTCGGTTTGGGCGCATTGTAATTGGCACAAATTTATCTGGAGAACCGGTGTTTGTATATCAATTAGGTTGTGAAGGGGCTATGGCGCTTCTCATGAAAGATGCCATTAAACCAAATTTAGTGCAAACCTTAGAACATACACCTGTATTAATTCATGGAGGACCTTTTGCCAATATTGCCCATGGCTGTAACTCTATCATCGCTACTAAGCTAGGATTAAAATTAGGCGATGTAGTCATTACAGAAGCTGGATTTGGGGCTGATTTAGGGGCAGAAAAATTTCTGCATATCAAATGCCATTATGGAGATATATTCCCAGATGCGGTAGTCATTGTAGCGACCATTCGTGCCTTAAAAATGCATGGTGGAGTGCCCAAATCGGAATTGACGAAAGAAAACGTAAAAGCCCTAGAACAAGGCTTTGTGAACTTAGGGAAACAGATTGCCAATATGAGAGCTTTTGGATTACCTGTACTGGTGAGCATCAATAAATTTGCTACGGATACACCAGCTGAAATCGATGCATTGCTACAATTATGCGATCACTACGGTGTAGATGTGAGCCTTAACGAATGTTGGGAAAAAGGTGGTGCCGGCGGTATTGATATGGCGAAACAGGTTATGGGGATGTTAGAAGGGACGAACATTGAACCTACATTCTTGTATGATGTGAAAGATAGTATTCCGGATAAATTAACAGCCATTGTCAAAGAAATTTATGGAGGCAAAGGTGTCACGTTTACTAGTGCAGCAAAAAAACAAATCGCTCAATTGGAAGAATGGGGATTAGCGGACTTGCCAGTATGTGTGGCAAAAACGCAATATTCATTAAGCGACAATCCAGAATTATTAGGGGCACCGACAGAGTTTACGATTACAGTGCAAGATGTTCGCATCGCTAATGGCGCAGGGTTTATCGTGTGCCAAACTAGCAACATTATGGTTATGCCAGGCTTGCCAAAACAGCCAGCCGCATTGGCTATGGATGTTACCACAGATGGGACCATTCAAGGATTATTTTAGGAGGAATCATGGAATTACATAACGCATCCGTATTAGAGTTTATTCGTGACCTTGGTTCTAGTGCACCTGCACCTGGTGGTGGCAGTGTGGCGGCTATGAATGGTGCTATGGCGGCCGCTTTAATTGAAATGGTAGCAAATTTAACAATTGGGAATGCAAAATACGAAGTGGTCCATGAGGAGATGAAGGCTATTCAAAAAGAAGTAAGCCAAGTCAAAGAAGACTTTGTTCACTATATTAATAAAGATAGTGCTGCTTTTATGGAGTTGATGGGAGCTTTCAAATTACCAAAAGAAACGGATGAAGAAAAAGTATTTCGTAAAACAGAAATACAACGTACGACGAAACAAGCAGCCTTAGTGCCTTATGAAATTGGTAAATTAGCATATACTTTATTACCCTTGACGGAAACAGTCATTGTAAAAGGAAATACCAATGCCATTACAGATGGGATGATTGCTGCGATTAATGCAAGAGCTGCTGTAAAGAGTGCCTTTTTAAATGTGAAAATCAATTTAGGATCTATACAAGATGCAGAGTTTGTGAAACAATTGGCAGATGGCATGGAAGAGATAGAAGCTGTGTTAGATGCAGAGGAACAACGATTGTTAGGTCTTGCTAAGGTATAAGACCCATCATAATGGAATGAAGGAAATCATATGGGGATAGAGATTCACTTATTAGGGACGCCACGGATACAAGTAGATGGGAAAGATGTCTTTTTTACCTATGGAAAAGTACAAGCTTTAATCTATTATATGGTAGTAAAAGGCGTAGCGTTACGAGATGAAATTAGCGGTCTATTGTGGCCGGAAAAATCAGAGGTAAACGCCAGAAAAAACTTAAGAAATGCGATTTATGAGGCAAAAAAACTGTTGGGGACAGATGTATTCTTATCACCGAGGAATGCGGTATTACAATGGAATCCAACGGCTCATATCTATGTAGATGTTCACCAATTTCAAAGAAATCCTAAGCAATATATAGATATTTATAAAGGGGAGTTTTTGCAAGGCTTTTATGTGAAAGATGCCGAGGCCTATGAGGATTGGTATTTAGGTGAACGAAGTCGGTTAAAGTCCGTCTATATGGAGGCGGTATATGACCTCGTAGATACAGGAATTGAGGAAAAAAATATTGCCTGTATTGAACGGTATATACCAGTGTTATTGTCCTATGATCCCTATAATGAGGAACGGTTTAGTGCCATTTTGGAACTTTGTATGAGTCAAGGGTTCACGACGATGGGGAAACAGTTGTACCATCAATTGCAATGTATCTATGCTGATGATTTAGATGAAAGTGTGCCCGATTGCCTGCGTAAGGCTGCCCAGCTACGGAACACGCCAAAACAAGAGGCTGTGTCCTTCGTAGAGCATACGATGCTAAAAGGTCGTGATGCGGAAGCAGGAGAGGTACAAAAGTATTTACACTATTTTGAAGATACACCGATTGCATTGCGTATTACTGGTGATGTGGGGAGCGGTAAAACAAGCCTTGTGGAGTATTTACGAGACAAAGTAGAACCGACTCGATGTATACTAGAAAGCCAGTGTTACGAAGAAGAACAAGGTCTACTATTACATGCATGGATACCTATTGTAGGAAAAGTGCTGGAAGAAATTGAAGAGCACGGCATTGAGAATGTTGAATTGCGACGGATATATGAAATTTTCCCGCAGTTAGATCGACGGATGGCTCGTGATTTAGGATTTTTAGAGGTGACCGAATCCTTGCCCTTTGATGTAGTGTATCAAGCTGTATCGAACTTGTTAGAACGCGTAGCAGAAGAACTACCGTTGACGTTAGTTTTTGAAGATGTACAATGGATGGATTCTTTGAGTTTCTCTTTGTTGAGTTTATTGCTATTGCACCATAGCTCTAATCGTCTTATGATGGTGGTTACTGACGTGGATGATGTGAAAGGCATGCATCAACGGACCTTACAAAGCTTAGAACAACAACGAGCGTTACAATGCATTCCATTACTACCATTAGATGACGAGACTATGAAAGCGTTCATTCTTGATCGAGAACCTACGTTACAGGATTCAGAAATAGTGGATCAATTGGTGGAAGTCAGTCGAGGCAATCTGTTGGTGCTGATAGAAAGTATGCAACTATGGAAAGAATATGGTTCCATTTATGGCTTGACCAAGGATATGGAACTTCTCTATAGCAAGAAATGCAATACTTTGTCTGATGGGGAACGAAAATTAGTGGAGTTTATCAGTTTATTCTATAATGAAGCACCGCTGAGGATGATTGAACAATATATGGGCCTGGATAAACTGCGTCTGTTACAAACCCTAGAGGAGTTGGAAAGAAAAGGATTCATTGATTACCGTACACAACAAGGCGAAGTACAATATAGTTTAAAGCAATTCAAGTGCAAAGAGTATTTACGAGATCAAATGGCTATCGATCGCCGTCAAATTTTGCATGCCTATTTGGGGGAAGCCTGGGAAAAACGGCTAACACACTCGAAGGAAGATATGATTCGCTATAAACAATTGGAATTTCACTTCCGTGAAGCGGGACAATACCAAAAGGCTGTGATGTATAAGTTAAAATCTTTTATGCATTATTTGAATTTTAACAAAGATGCGTCTCCAGAACTTGGGGTAGGGGAATTATCCTCTGTCTATGCAGGGTACTTTATGGGAGAGGCCACACAGAAGGCATTGCGAGAAATTGAAGATGATTTGGATCATGCCTATGCATTATATGGTGATACACCGGAAATGAAGGCTTTGGAATTGCCCTATTTATATGGTGTTGGTAAGTATTTTATGAGTCGAGGCGATGCAGGTGGGGGTGTACGATACTTTCAAGAGTTACTAGAAGAAAGTAAACTCCAAGACGCAGCGAACTATACATTGAAAGCCTACAAAGAGCTTATCTATTACCATTTGCAAAGGCGTCATGTTCTAGAGATTCATCAATATACCACAAAGGCTCTTGCGTTGGCAGAGCAGTACCATTTCAAAAAGGAGATTGGGGTTATATTAAGACTGAAAGCGTTGGCTTTCATTATGGAAGGTCAGCCAGAACAGGCAATTCCCCTCCTAGAGGAATCCATACGATTATTCTCGGTAACCCAAACTGTGGCCCGCAGATATGCTATTAATATCGGGGCTGCTTATAACTACTTAGGAGATATTGAAAAAAGTCGGTCTCGTTTGGAGGCGGCATTAGAGATGTATCAAAAAGCACTGGACTATTGCGATAAAACGGAATTATATAGTTCATGGATTGTATTTGCCACCAATGCAGGTATGACTGCCTTTGCATTGCAGCAGTATGAATTAGCATCCACGTATTTTCAACATTCCTATGAATTATGCTTGCAATATACCATAAGTCGACGGAGACCGACCATTGAGGCATACCTTGGTTTGTTAGCGCGAATTAAAGGGGATATACATGCTGCAGTATCCTATTTGGAATCTGCCCAATCTCATGGCGTAGTAGAGCAACATGGACAAGAAGTGGGGCGTGTGCATTGGGCTATTTGTTTCCTCAAAACTGAGTATCCTAGTGCAGAGGTAGATCAAGCTTTTTCCGAAAGTTTGGATACCTATGGTACAATAGCATTGCAACAATTAGATGGCTATGGAGATGTATGGGAACGGACGTACCTTGAGCAGTTACTCCAAGCTTAGTAAGTACAAAAAAAGGAGATCCTAGATGGATATAGTTTTAAATCCGATCGTATTATCGGTGATTGCCATGTCAATCTTGTGTTTGCTGCGATTTAACGTATTATTGTCAGTAATCGTGGCATCATTAGTGGCAGGTCTAGCAGGAGGCATGACGGTCACCACTACCATCGAATCGTTAATCGGTGGCATGGGTGGCAACTCAGAAACAGCGTTTAGTTACATTTTGCTAGGTGCCTTAGCCATTGTGATAGGTCGTTCTGGGCTAGCCACTGTGGTGACGAAAAAAATTACGAACATTGTGGGCACAAAAAAAGTAGCTTTTACATTGCTCATTGCCTTTGTAGCTTGTTTTTCACAGAACTTAATTCCTGTGCACATTGCATTCATTCCTATTTTGATTCCGCCCCTATTAGTGGTGATGAATCGAATGAAATTAGACCGTCGGGCAGTAGCTTGCGCTTTAACTTTTGGGTTGAAAGCACCGTATGTATCTTTGCCAGTAGGGTTTGGATTGCTGTTTATGACCATTATTAAAGACCAAATGGTAGCCAATGGTGTGAATGTATCCATTTCTGATATTGCCTCTGTTA
>CAUQUX010000057.1:0-7889 GCA_963521235.1 uncultured Veillonella sp.
ATACCAATACGAATGTTGCTCATTGTTACTTCCTTTCGTGAAAGTTGATACTTTCATTAATATTAATAGTATACGAACTGTAATAAGCGATTACAGTATATGATGAAATAAAACAGGGACGTTGTGTCCGCTATTTTTCGCATGTACCATTATAGCGAAAAATTCCCATAGAGGAAAGAGGAATATTAAAATTGTAATGTTTTAATGCGTTCTACCGCGCGGATTGTGTTTTCACGGCTACCGAATGCAGTGAGACGTAGATAGCCTTCTCCTTCTGGACCAAAGCCAGAGCCAGGAGTGCTAACGATGTGTACTTTTTCTAGTAATGTGTCGAATAGATCCCAACTAGTCATACCTGTTGGTGCTTGTAACCAGATGTACGGTGCATCGACGCCGCCAAATACAGTCAAACCGATAGCTTGTAATCCTTCTCGGATAATGCGGGCATTTTCTAAGTAGTATGCCACATCTTCTTTGATTTGAGCACGACCTTCAGGTGTATATACAGCAGCGGCACCACGTTGGATGATGTAAGGAACACCATTGAATTTTGTGGTCTGGCGACGATTCCACATTGGGTTCAGAGGAACACGCGTTCCTTCTGTGTTTTTAGCAGTTACTTCATGAGGAACTACAGTGTAGGCGCAACGAGTACCAGTGAAACCTGCCGTTTTAGAGAAAGAGCGGAATTCGATGGCCACTTCACGAGCGCCTTCGATTTCATAGATAGAACGCACCGTATCTGTGGACGTGATGAAAGCTTCATAAGCAGAGTCGAACATCAAAATAGCTTCATTGTCTTTACACCATTGCACCCATTCCACCAAACGAGCACGGCTTAATACGGTGCCTGTCGGGTTATTAGGGCAACATAGGTAGACAATGTCTACTCGTTCCTTTGGAAAGTCGGGGGAGAAGTTGTTTTCGGCATTTGTGGGTAAGTATACCGCTCTTTCATAAATGCCATCGATAGCTTTGCCAGTGCGACCACCCATGACATTAGAGTCTAAATATACAGGGTATACAGGATCGGTAATAGCAATGATATTGTTTTCAGAGAAAATTTCCTGAATGTTACCCACATCAGATTTAGCACCGTCAGATACGAAGATTTCATCAGCTTGGATTGTGATACCTAGAGGAGCATAATCTCCTTCAGCAATGGCATTGCGTAAGAACTCGTAGCCTTGTTCAGGACCATAGCCATGGAATGTATCGGCAGATCCCATTTCTTCCACGGCAGCGTGCATAGCTTCAATGACAGCTGGCACAAGAGGGCGTGTCACATCACCAATACCAAGGCGAATGATGTCTGCCTCGGGGTGGCTTTCTTTGAAAGCTTCTACTTTGCGGGCAATATTTGCGAACAAATAAGAACCTTGTAGGTTTTCGTAATTTGGATTGATAGTAGCCATAGGAGCTCCTTCTGTTATACATCAATAATGATACATTTATATATAGTTTAAATTGCATTTCTATATTCTATAGTATTTAAAAAGATATGTCAAAGCAAAAAAATGGAGCCGTTCTAAGAACAGCTCCGTAAGAGGTATAGTTATATTTCTAATAGTTTTCTTTGTACTCTCCGTAGTCGATACATATAGCATAAAGCGGCAGTAGAGGTGCTAGTTAATAATCCAATCCAAACGGAATAAGGACCGAAGTCTGTAAAGGCGTAACAAAGGTAAGCTACAGGCACGGTCACACCCCAATAAGTACCGATAGCAATGATGGATACGCTTGTCACATCCCGGTACGCACGGAGCACTCCTTGTAATGGAGTGCCTAGAGCATCGATGATGGTGAAGAACACCGCATAGGAGATGAAACTTTCAATTAAAGGAATCATGTGAGCCTCATTAGTGTAGAGACTTGCCAAGTAATCGATGTGTGTGAAGGAATAGGTGCCAATGCAAAGGGCGATAAAGATGGCTACGCCACGAGTGATCCATGTATAGGTGACGGCTTGTTCGTATCGTTTGGCGCCTAATTCATAGGCGATGACAATGGTGGAAGCTATGCTCAAGCTAAGCGGAAAGGAGAAGGTAACGCCTAGAAAACTAGCTGCAGCTTGATGGGCCGCAATGATGTCAGTGCCGAAGCTTGCCATGGAGATACCGGCGGCACTGAAAATACTGATTTCAGCAAAGATGGATAGCCCAATAGGAATGCCCAAGGACAATTGATCCCGAATGAGTACCCAACTAGGACCTGTAAAAGAGGACCAAAATTGATAGTGCTTAAATTTGTTGTGGTATGTAATGACCCCAAGATAGCAGAACATCATATACCAATAGGCAATGACTGTGGCAATGCCCGCACCAAATCCGCCGAGGGCAGGAATGGGACCTAAACCTTGAATAAAGATGACATTGCCGATAGACTGAATCAAAACGCTGCTGCTGATAATGTATAATGAGTAACGGGTATTGCCATGGGCGTCGACGATGTACCGAAAAGCGGACATGATCATCATGGCAGGAAATGCTACACACATAGCGTACATATATTGCATGGTTACTGTTTTAGCAGCTGGTTCAATGCCGAGTATATCTAGCAATGGAGAAAGACCGCTGACAGTGGCTACAATAAGACCTGCGGCGAAGATAAGTCCTAAATAGACATTTTGCCACATTATGGGGGCGATGGATTCTGTTTTTTTAGCCCCTAATGCATGAGACACGATAGGGGTAACCCCAAGAAGAATACCAGTGAGACCAAAAAAGGCTGCTACCCATAAATTATAGCCTAGAGCCATGCCGGCTAGATCCACCGTACTATACTGCCCCGTTAAGGTAACAGCTATAAAGCTGCCGAGGATTAATGAAACTTGTGTTGCTGTGACGGGGGCGGCCACTAAACAGAAGTGTTTAATCATAGAAAATAAAGACGTAGACATACTGCCTCCCAAAACTAACTTACCCATATGATATAATAGATAGTAACATATTATTTTATCACTATATATATTTCTTGTCTATAGATGTAAGGGGGTATTGTCTCTTAAAAAGACATAGTGTATAATGGTAACAATTCAGTTATATCAATAGATGTAACGAGGTATATTGCGAGAAAATCACGGATATATATAATTTTTGCATACATCTATGTGATTATCGCAATGAGTTTGGTGGAAACACCGGAAAGGAGTTCTATGTTAGGAGCAATCATTGGAGATATGGCGGGCTCAATTTATGAGTTCAAGAATATCAAAAGCAGAGACTTCGAGTTTTTGTCCGAGGCTTGTGAGCCTACAGATGATTCGATTTTAACATGTGCTATTGCACGAGCTTTAATTGATGTAAAAGGAAGGGGGACACATTTACAACGAGCTACTGTCTATCGTATGAAAGAATATTTTCTTTGCAATCCCTTGCCATTAGGCGGTTTTGGTGGAAAGTTCTTTCACTGGGCTATCTATAATTTAGAAGAGCCATATGGTAGTTGGGGTAATGGAGCAGCTATGCGTATTAGTCCTGTAGCGTATGTAGCGAATAGTGAAATGGAAGTCAAACTGTTGAGCCAAATTGTAACAGGTACCACTCACAATGATCCAGAAGGATTAAAAGGGGGAGAGGTAACGGCGTTGGCGGTCTT
Source organism: uncultured Veillonella sp. (assembly GCA_963521235.1). GTDB lineage: Bacteria > Bacillota > Negativicutes > Veillonellales > Veillonellaceae > F0422. The sequence continues at coordinate 3,598 of CAUQUX010000057.1, forward strand.
TAAAGCACTTCATGGAGCCACAAAAGAAGAAATCCAAGAAATGGTGCGATCCTATTATCCTGGCGAGTACAGCGTGGAAGAGCTGCACAAGACATATAAGTTTGAGCCAAGCTGTCAAAAAACAGTGCCAGAAGGGATGCAATGTTTCTTTGAAAGTGAAGACTATGAATCGGCTATTCGCAATGTCATGTACATTGGCGGTGACTGTGATACATTAGGCGCTATCGTTGGTGCTGTAGCAGGGGCGTATTATGGTATCCCAGAATGGATCCAAGAAAAAGCCTTATCCATGATGTCAGACTATATGGTGGAAGACTATGAAGACTTCAAAGCTATGTATATGGACAAAGAAAAAACCCTCTAAAGCTAGCGCTGGACACGCATATTGCCTTTGAGGGTATGATACAAGGGGCCGGAATCCCCTTTGCAATTGTATTGTACCATGTCAAGGGCAATGACGATAGAGAGAAAATAAAAAAAAGAACCTGCCCGTCGGCAGGTTCTTTTTAGGATGATGATGTACGCCCATACAAAATCATGACAACTATATCAACACTTTGAGTGCTAATACCATATTGGTAGGTTCACTTGGCCATGATAAGGCAATCATCAATATGTGATGTATCCCATACAACGCATATTGTAGTAATAAAAAATCCTTTTTCTTGTGTTTTGGAGTATCAGAAAAAGGCTTTTGATTCTCCTCCCTATCTCTCGTAGGTCAAGTGGTGAATGATGAATAGGCAGTTCTCCTGACTCAGCTTCAACGCTCCTCCAGCCTTCCCAGTTTCCCAGTGACATAATTTGGATTTGCTCTGCTTTACAGTGGCGGGACCGTGCCAGACTTTAACTGGCTTCTCTATTATGCTTTCGCACCTATTCCCGAATATGTGACTTTATGTGTGTATTGTACCGCTTTGTTTTTTTGCTGTCAAGAACAAGATGAATGAGTATGATTATTTTATAATTAGAGGGAAATAAATGTGACTTTTATTACTAAATGTCATACTTACATTCTTTACTGAAAGGATTCGCCGTACTTTCATAAGAAACTTGGGGCAGTGTGTAAAAAATGGTGCACATGCGCATGTAGTATGATAGTTCTAGGCGTGAGACGTACTCATAGATAGGATCTACATATGTTGGCGATATAGCTATATGATGTATAGGGCGAAACCAACCATAGCTATGATTGCTAATAAGAACCCGCAACCAGAGGCAGAAGACGTTTTTTCTGGTGGCAATGTCTTCGTTGGGACGGGGGTACTAGGCGATGTAGTGGTTGGCAGTAAATCATAATTACATTTCGGACAGTTCGCCCAAGCTTTGCGCATATGATGGCCACAGCGAGGACAGGTGGGAGTAAAGGGAATGGAAGTGTCAGTGCTATCTGGGTAACGTTCGTAGTGGGTGTAGGACATGCCGCTGCCAGGGAGACCTACCGTGGTGCGCACTCCATCTTTTCCTACTGTCATCTTGGCACCGCGAGGTCCGATGCTAGCACTGACTCCGCGTTTACCAAAATTCAAACGAATGCCAGGTGCAATTTTTAAGGTTCTTCTAAATCGAAAGCCCATAATGATCTCCTTTATATACTGCCAGAATTAGATGAGTTGACAGGATTATGGCCTACAATTACTAGCGGTCTTGTATAAGAGGGGATACCTTTCTTCCTCCGTGCCAGTATAGGTCGTATATGTACTTACTATTTTACAACAGGAATGCAGAATTGAATATATTGAACTTTACTTATGTTGAAAGTTCTAGCAGAGGGGATAGATTCGACTGTCCTTTTCTTGCTAAATAGATAGCATTAATTTATAATGAATAAAGATAATACAATGTACTATGATGTGAATAAAGGATGAAAGAATGAATTATAAAAGTACGCGCAGTCATGAAACGGTAAGCGAAACCTTTGCGTTACTCCATGGATTGGCAAGTGATGGAGGATTATATGTGCCGGCGGAGTTTCCGGAACAATGTTTGTCCTATCGCGATGTGGCAGACAAAAGCTATGAAGAAATTGCACTGGTTGTGTTGAGCAAGTTATTTACGACTTTCACAGAAGCAGAATTAGAAACGATGATTCGCAGTGCCTATAATACGGTGAACTTTGATACACCAGATATGGCGCCTATGCATTCCTTGTTAGAGCGAGTGTCTGTGCTGGAGTTGTTCCACGGTCGCACACAAGCCTTCAAAGACATGGCGTTATCCTTGTTCCCATACTTACTAGTGGCAGCAAAGGAAGCGGAAAAAGAAACAAAAGAAGTGTTGATCTTGACGGCTACCTCTGGTGATACTGGAAAAGCAGCCTTAGAAGGGTTTAAAGATGTGCCAGGAACGCACATTCAAGTATTCTTCCCTACAGACGGCGTTAGCCCAATGCAACAAGAGCAAATGCAAAAGCAAGAAGGTGCGAACGTCAATGTAACAGCTATCGAAGGTAACTTTGATGATGCGCAACAATTCTTGAAACGTCTATTTGTGGATGCTGATGTGGCGAAGGAAGTGGCAGATAAAGGCGTGAAGTTCTCTTCTGCAAACTCCATCAACATCGGCCGGTTAGCACCACAAGTGGTGTACTATGTGGCAGCCTATGCAGAGCTAGTGAATACAGGTGCTATCCATGAAGACGAAGCGTTCAACGTGGTGGTGCCAACAGGTAACTTCGGCAATATTTTGGCAGCTTACTATGCAAAACGCATGGGTATTCCAGTAGGTAAATTGATTTGTGCATCTAACCAAAACAATGTGCTGGCAGATTTTTTCAGCACTGGTACCTATGATATGAATCGTCCATTCTATACGACCATCTCTCCGTCCATGGATATTTTGGAAAGTTCTAACTTTGAGCGGTTTATTTATTATGTGAGTGGTGAAAATGCAGAATTGACAGCTGAGCGCATGAAAGCGTTAAAAGCAGATGGCAAATTCTCTGTTACTCCAGAAGAACTACAAGCGGTGCAAACAGAATTTGCAGGAGCTTATGTAGACGATGAGATGACAAAAGCAGTTATCGAACAAGTGTACAACTCCTATGGCTATGTGATGGACCCTCACACAGCGGTGGCGATGGGAGCTTATATGAAAGAGCTAGAGCCCCATCCTGAAGATGGTCATCGTCATACGGTGATTGCTTCTACGGCACATCCTTTCAAATTCCCTACGCCGATTTGCGAAGCTTTGGATATCAAAGTAGGCACTACGCCATATGAAAGTTTAGAGAATATTTCCGCTGTTACAGGCGTAGGTTGTCCAAAACAATTGGGAGAATTGCAACATAAACCATTACGTTTTACGAAGATAATTCCAAAAGAATCTATGAAAGAAGAAATTCTATACTTTGTGGATACTTTCAAACAATAGGTGACCTATGGTACAAGCATTTTTCTTTTCTTTGCTATCCTCCTTTGCATTCAGTATCATGAATTTATTCGTGAAACTTCTAGGCGATGGTATGCCAGCGGCAGAGGTGACATTTTTCAGAGGATTGATAGGAACAATTGCCGTACTCATAGTGATGCGACAAAAAGGAATTTCCTTTTCCACGGAACATCGAGGACTATTAACCTTGCGTGGTATCTTCGGTGGATTAGGGAATTTAAGTAATTTTATTGCATTAGTCTATATGACGATGGCAGATGCATCCATACTATTTCAATTATCAGGTATATTCGTCTTGATTTTTAGCAACTTTGTGTTGAAAGAAAAATTACCCAATGGATCTGCTAAATGGCTAGGGTTAATTTTCTTAGCCGTTGTGTATATGATTCAACCTTGGAATTTATCGGGATTGCATTGGTATTCTTTTATTGCCATTGCAGGAGCTGCCTTATCGGCGGCGGCCTACACAACGATTCGCACTATTAGCTTAAAAGGTGGTCACAGTTCCTATGAAATCATGTTTTATTTCTTAGTCACCACCATGCTAGTAGGCGGTATTGTGATGATACCAGATTTTGTGTGGCCTAATGCAACACAATCCCTGTATTTAGGAATTATCGGAGCCATTTCCGTAGTGGCGCAGTTCTTCCTAACAGGTGCGTTTGTGGCGACGAATGCGGTGGTAGCACAATTTATGCAATATGTAGGGGTATTCTTTAACTCCTTCTGGGGATTTATCGTCTTCGGAGAAAACCTAGCTTTGGCGACCGTCATTGCAGGTATTATTATGTTTAGTTCATCAGTGATGTTGGCTCGTTTGAAAGAAGAACAAGCTCACACACGGTAGTCAATCAAGAAAGAGGTATGACGATGAGTGAAAAATTATATCAATTTGGTCTAGT
>CAUQUX010000058.1:0-7757 GCA_963521235.1 uncultured Veillonella sp.
AAAATGTTGGCGACTACTCTTATATGAGTAGCCCCAACATTTATTATAGAGCCAATTAAGATAGTAAAACTAAGCATTGACTTCAACATGTTGTCAAACAAAAAAAGGACGGTTGCGGCCGTCCTTTTTCTTTCTATTTTTATAGAGGTATTGGATATAAATATTATCCTAGTGATAGCATGAATTGTAAAAAAATAGTATAATTGTATTTTAGAATATACGATACAAGTGATATAGAAGATGATAGGGAGGAACGTATGAAAGAAATCAAAGATGTGTCGAAACTGACTTACACGCATGTACAAGGTGGTCAGTTTCGTTGGATAACGGTGAGTACCATCATGCTAGCTTTGGGAACGATTTTACATGCTGTATCCCCAAGTGTGGCAGGGGTCACACCGAACTGGACTATAGCTACTTATTGCGTAGCTATCAACTTAACGCGTCCAACCCTTAGACAAAGTTTAGGTATTGGTTTGGTAGCGGCCTTGATTAATGTATTCACGTCAAAATCGGCATTGCCATATGGTAACCTGATTAGTGAGCCTTTGGGGGCTTTCACTTGTGCCGTGTTAGTGCATTATATTTCTAATCTGAAAATTGGTAGGCTAAATGTAATGCCGATTTTAAGTGCTTTCATCAGTACTGTAGCATCTGGTGGAGCTTTTATTACTTGCTTATATCTCGTGTTAGGATTGCCTAGCAATGTGTATTGGAATGCTATGTGGCCATTGGTGTTGATGGTATCCCTTTGTAATGCGGTAGTAGCACCATTCTTGTACATTCCAGCGCAAAAATTATTGGCTCGTCAAACTGTGAAAGGACAAGAATTGACGGACAGCAGTGATCACAGTGATTTACATATTGTACCGTCTGTGAATGCACCGATTGTTATCGAGCATATGAGTTATCGCTATGGGAATCAAAGCGAGTATGCCGTGAAAGACATTAACTTAGTGGTACGTGAAGGAGATTTTCTTGTCATTACAGGACCAGCAGGCTGTGGTAAATCTACCATCTGTATGGCTATGGCAGGAGCTGTACCGAAGTTCTATGGTGGTACCATGGAAGGCATGGTATTCATCAATGGAAAAGCAGTGACGCAATTAGAAATTCCAGATGTAGCAGATGATATCGGTATCGTCCTAGCCGACTATGATACACAACTAGTGACCATGACGGTGGCAGAGGAAGTAGCCTTTGCCCTCGAAAATCGTGGCTATACAGCGGAGGCGATTCAAGAGCGTACAGCCATCGTGTTAGAACAAGTAGGCTTAACTGGATTGGAAGACCGCAATGTGAACAGCTTGTCTGGGGGGCAACGTCAACGGTTGGCGATTGCCTCAGTGTTAGCTGTCAACCCATCTATTTTGGTCTTAGATGAACCAACTAGCTCTTTAGATCCAGAAGGCACAGAAGAGTTATATCGTTTAGTAGGTTCCTTGAATCGTGACCATGGTATTACCGTTGTGGTTATTGACCACGATTTACATGCTGTCTTACCGTACGCAAATCGTATGATATTAATTGATGGTGGGGAACTAAAAATCGACAGCTCTGTAGAAGATGTATTGTCTTATATGTATGATACGAACACATACGTAGATGCATTGCCATCCTTATTTGTGACCTATAAATCCTTAGCAGCAAAAGGGATTGCTTTAGATACACCATGGTTATCTTTAACATCTGCGCAGTCTAGTCTTATGAAAGGAGAACGCTAATATGTTACAAGTGGAAAATTTGCGCTTTTCCTATGTACCAGGACAAGACATTATGAAAGATGTGACTTTCACCATCGGAAATGGTGAGTTCATTACATTAGGCGGTCGTAATGGTTGTGGGAAAACTACGGTAACCCGTTTATTAGTGGGTTTGGAAACGCCTGTAGAAGGTAAGATTTCCTATGGCGGCCAAGATATTACGAATATGCCTACCTCTGAAAGAGGACGTTTTATTGGCTATGTATTTCAACAACCAGATCGTCAAATGTTCCGCCAGACTGTGGCAGAAGAGGTGGCATTTGGTCCTGAACAATTGGGATACGACAAAGCAACGGTAGATCGCATCGTACAAGATGCTCTAGAACGAGTAGGTATTTCCCATTTAGCAGAATCCTATCCATTGGGCTTACGCCGTGGAGAAAAGCAACGAGTAGCGATTGCCTCAGCGTTAGCGATGCAGTCTAAACTGTTGATTCTTGACGAACCTACTAGTGGACAAGATGGAACGGAAACAAAAGGTTTGTTGGCATTATTGCAAGAATTGCAAGCCCAAGGTTTGACCATATTACTCATTACCCATGATATGGAAATTATGGCAGAATATTCTACACGAGTGATCATTATGGGATATGGCACAAAAGCCTTCGATGGATCCCCGGAAGAATTATTTACGCATCGTGAGGATTTGTTAGAACTCGGGTTAACGAAGCCGCCGAGTGTAGTGCTTAGTGAAACGGTACCAGCCTTAGGGTATTGCCAATCTATGAAAGAGTTTGAACTGCGCTATGCAGAGTATGTGAAAGGATAGGAGGAGACCGATGAAATTTGTACCATTAACAAAAATTTGGGCAACAATCTTCGTGTCCATCTTAGCCATTGCTATGAAAACTCCAGAACTATTGTTAGCATTATTTGGAGTAGAATTGCTGGTAATGCTGATTGGTGGTATCTTGTTCCGTCAATGGAAAGCATTATCCGCCTTAATCGGGTTTTCTGCGTTCTTAGGTATTGTACAGTACTTGGGTAGCTGGTCCGTGGACTCCGCGATTGTAACGGCTTTGCGCATGTTGACGATGACCACCATCTTTATGATGCTCATTGTAACAACAAAAACGCAAGATTTAACAGTGGCTCTTGTACAACAATGTCGTATTCCCTATGCGTATGCCTTTATGTTTACAGCAGCTTTACGCTTTGTGCCAGACTTTTTACGTGAAAGTAAAGCGGTGCAAGAAGCACAGGCCTGTCGAGGTATGTCGTTAGAAGGGAATTGGCTGACAAAGATAAAATCTTACATGACGGTCATCCAACCGTTGATGCTGAAATCATTGAGTCGTTCGGAGACAATGGCATTGTCCTTGGAACTTCGAGGTTTTGGAAATCAGCAACATACATTTATGCGGAAAGTTAGCTTGCAAGGCATTGATTATGTGGCGTTTTTGGTGATGCTAGGGGCGACCCTTGTGACGCTATACACCTTGTGGGGCGTCACTGGTGATGCTATGTAGCCTGTGGCGTTCTTAATTAGCATAAGGGAAGAGCACGGCATATTCCTCCGCAAACTGATACAGTGGTTAGGTTTGCTCCGGAACATGCCGTGCTCTTTTTGTGTTTGTGTGATTTAGGTAGTTAAGGGGACGCCACAAGGCTACTACTCGTAACTGCGTTCCTCAGGGGATTGGAAGAGCACGGTATACCTCCTCTCAAACGGTATTTCATAATGTTTGTTCGGAGGTACACCGTGCTCTTCTTGTGTTTGTGTGATTTGGTCAGTAAAGGAATGCCACAAGGCTGCTACATTTAACTGCGTTCCTCAAGGTGTGGGGTGGTTTGCAAACTTGTGCTTTGCTTAGTTTGCTTTATGGTAATAAAGCATATAAACAATACGAATATATTATGCTATAATATAAATATGAAGGGTCAACAACGTGAGTTGGGCTCATCTCTTCCTGTTGTAGGAGGAGGTGATATTATGACTAAGTATGAAAAAATCGCTTTGGTTATTTCTGTTGTAAGTCTAGTAGTTGATATCATTGCCTTGTATAAATAGGTAATGAAAACGCCTAACGCAAAGAGGTTTCGCCGACCTCAACACGTTAGGCACATCAGTTTTGCTTATTTGAGATGAGTCTAACGCCACTACACGTTGATGACTCTTCTTTTGTTATCTATAGTATATCATATTTTTAGAATATATGACAATTATTTTGATCTTGGTTATACAGTTTCTGTTGGTGGCATCTATAAATTTGTGTTTTACTGGGGTTGCTTAGTAAATGTCGTATTTACTTTGATTGAGCTGAGTTTTTAATAATAATTTTCAAAATTTTACTTAAGGGCTTGAAATGAACATGGCTATTAGTGCTATAATAGAACGAGGTAAGTGCGTGCAGGGGATGAAAGGAGAAATCATGGATTATGAAGTAGCAGCTTCTTTTTGGACAGAGAAGGATAAAACTGCAAAGAAGATGGAACCGCGTGAATTGCATATTGAGATTGTAGAATTTTTGAAAGCCCATCATACGTGTGCGTTAGCAACACATAGTGAAGACGGTGTGCGTTGTACGCCATTATCTTACACGGTACATGGTGGATACATTGATATTTTTTCCGAAGGCGGTGAGAAGTTTTCCCATTTAGCTAAGAATAAGAATGTATCTTTGACTGTGTTTGATCCGTATGAAGGCCCAGGTACGGCTAAAAGTGTTCAAATTCAAGGGGTGGCAACGGTGCTAGGTCCTGATGATGAAAATTATGCTAAGGTACTAACAGAAATTGGTATGGGGAAATTGTTAGAACGCAATGATACATTGTATTTAATTCGAGTAAAATCAAACGAGATTGTCTACTTAAATGGCTCCTTACGGGAACGGGGCTATTATATCCGCCAAGTCTTAGAGAGATAGGGTAGATTCTTTTTGCACATCTGCGTCAAGTATGATACAATAAATAAAGACCGCCGTTAGAGGTTTCATCTAACGGTGGTTTTTAATTTAGAAATGGAGAATCACAATGAATATACAACGTATCTTACTGACTGCTTTATTGGGAGCAACCTTAGTAGTGACGGCTGCTTGTGGCACCGATGCAGCTCAGCAAGCAAAATCTGAAGTAGGAAAAGAAGTGAAAGTAGAAACAAAAATGCCTAGCTTTGATGCGACACCAATCGCCGATGAATATGCAACGATTCATACAAATAAAGGCGATATCAAAGTGCGCCTATATGGTAGCAAGGCACCTATCACTGTGAAGAACTTTAAAAGTTTAACTGAACAAGGCTATTACAACAATTTAACCTTTCACCGTGTCATCGATGGATTTATGATCCAAGGTGGAGATAATAAAAAAGGTGGCCCTGGGTACACCATCCCAGATGAAGTGAGCAATGACTTGCACTTTAATAAAATGGGGATTCTTGCCATGGCCAATGCAGGTCCTAATACAGGGAATGCGCAGTTCTTTATTACAGTGGCACCAACCCCATGGTTAGATAATAAACACACCATCTTCGGTGTGGTTGTACAGGGGATGGATGTAGTGGAAGCGATTAGCCGTGTGCCACGAGATAAACGTGATGCACCCAAGGAACCAGTGGTGATTCAGTCTGTTGACTTAGCACCAATTCCAGCTGGTGAGTAAGATGGAAGAAACATTTTACACCTATATGGTACGCTGCGCTGATGGGTCTCTCTATACGGGATGGACTACAGATTTAGATAAACGCATACGAGCCCATAATGGTGAAATTAAAGGTGGCGCCAAGTATACACGAAGTCGTAGACCAGTGACCTTGGTGTGGAGTACGGCTTTCAGTAGAAAGCAAGATGCTCAATCCATGGAACAGCAAGTAAAGCGCATGGAACGGTCCCAAAAAGATGCCCTCATTGCGGCAAATTGTGATATAATGAAATGATACAGATAGTGCGTGAATACGAGAGGAGGAATGCTAATGAAACGAGTCATTGTGTCCGTAAAAAGTACGCAACGTGATGCGAATGGAGAAGATACCGTGGTGGAATTAGTATCCTCTGGTAAGTATTACGAAACAGCCTTGGCGAAACATATCATCTATGATGAAAGTGAAGTCACTGGCTTGGGAAATACGAAAACGACTATTAAGGCTTATAAGGATTCGGTGGTCCTGTTACGAACTGGTGAATTTTCCATGCGCCATGAGTATCAACTGGGGAAGACTAACATTGCAAGTTTGGAAACGCCCTATGGAGCATTGGAATTAGCTATGCTAACCCATGAATTAGACATAGATTTGAAAGATGGCAAGGGCCATATTTGTTTAGGATATGACATCTCTGTTGGTGGTGAATGGCAATTTTACAACCAATTATATGTAGAGATTCGGGAGGATGTACATTATGGACATGAAAGAAGTTTTGAAAGCAGCCATTAAGGATGCTTTGCAAATAGCTCTGGAACAAGGAGAATTACCAGAAGGTACCTATCCAGAGGCACAATTAGAAGTACCACCGCAGAAAGAGTTCGGTGATTTTTCTACGAATATTGCTATGCAATCTGCACGAGTAGCGAAATCCAACCCACGTGCCATTGCGGAAACGATCATTTCCCATATGAATTATGATTGGTTAGAGCGCGCAGAAGTAGCCGGTGCTGGATTTATAAATTTCTTCCTAGCTTCTGATGTGATTTACGATACTTTACAAAATATATTAACAACTGGTGAAACATATGGTAATGCACCACTTCGTGAAGAAGATACAGTGCAAATCGAGTATGTGAGCGCAAATCCAACGGGTTTGTTACACGTAGGTCATGGCCGTGGCGCTGCCTATGGTAGTGCGTTGGTGAATTTGATGCGTGCCGCTGGATATAATGTATTTGCTGAATATTACATTAATGATGCAGGTAAACAAATCGATAACTTAGCGGCTTCCGTGAATGCTCGTTATTTAGAATTATTAGATATGAAACATGAGTTTCCAGAATCTGGCTATCGTGGCCAAGATGTCATCGATACAGCACAGGAATTAATCAACTGGAGAGGCGATTTCTTTGCAGTGCTTCCAGAAGAAGAGCGTGTTCCATTCTTTAAAGAATTTGCTTTAACAGAAAAATTAAATGGATTACGCAAAACATTGCGTAATTTCCGAGTTGGCTTTGATCGTTGGTTTAGCGAACGTAGTTTGCATAAAAGTGGTGAAATTCGCACATTAGTGAATCAATTATTAGAATCTGGTGCCATGTATGAAAAAGATGGTGCCTATTGGTTATCGTCCATGCAATATGGCGATGACAAAGACCGTGTGGTGATTCGTGATAATGGAGAACCAACGTACTTGGCAGCAGATATTGCGTACCATAAAGATAAATTTGAACGTGGTTATAAACAAATTATCAATATTTGGGGCGCTGACCATCATGGGTACATTGCTCGTGTGAAAGCAGCTATGGAGGCCCTAGGTTTTAATCCAGATAAATTAGAAGTTTTGCTATTGCAAATGGTGTTCTTATACCGTGATGGCGAACTTGTGAAAATGTCTAAACGTACGGGTGAAACCATTACACTAGATGAGTTAATCGAGGACGTAGGTGTGGATGCAGCAAGATACTTCTTCTTGATGCGTTCCTTGGATAGCCAATTGGATTTCGATATCAACTTGGCATCTTCAAAATCCAACGATAACCCAGTGTACTACATTCAATATGCCTATGCTCGTATTCACAGTATTTTCAATCAAGTGAAAGAAGCTGGTATTTCTTATGGTGACTGGGCAAATACGACTTTCACAGCATTACAAAGTGAACAAGAAATAGAACTGATTAAAAAATTAGCGGCCTACCCAGAAGAAATTCAGTTGTCTGCTAATAATAAAGCGCCACATCGTATCGCCAAATACTTGTACGATGTAGCAAGTTTATTCCATTCCTTCTATAAGCAAGGTCGTATCATGGGTGTTGATCCAGAATTGCAACAAGCTCGATTAGGCTTGATTACGGCAACAGCACATGTATTACAACATGGTCTTGGTATCTTAGGTATTTCCGCTCCTGAAAAAA
>CAUQUX010000059.1:0-7738 GCA_963521235.1 uncultured Veillonella sp.
AGTATCCGTAACAGTGTAGCGGAACGAGCGATTCAATATGTATATAAAGAATTAATAGAAAGGTAGAACCATGGCAAAGGATAAAGCAAAAGAAGCAGCAATTGATATGAAAAACGGATCTCAAGAAGATCGTATGAGAGCCTTAGAAGGGGCTTTAAAACAAATTGAAAAAGATTTTGGTCAAGGTGCGATCATGCGTATGGGCGAAGCGGCTGATAAAATGAACATTGAAGTCATTTCTACAGGCGTATTGGCCTTGGACTTGGCGGTCGGTGTAGGTGGATTCCCTCGTGGCCGTATTATTGAAATTTATGGACCTGAATCTTCTGGTAAAACTACAGTGGCTTTACATGCTGCAGCAGAAGCGCAACGTAATGGTGGCGTAGTTGCCTTCATCGATGCGGAACATGCCTTAGACCCTGTATATGCGAAAAAATTAGGCGTAGACATCAATAGCTTGTTGATTTCCCAACCAGATAATGGTGAACAAGGCTTAGAAATTACAGAGGCTTTGGTTCGCTCTGGGGCTGTAGACTTAATCGTTGTGGACTCCGTAGCGGCCTTAACACCTAAAGTAGAGATTGATGGTGAAATGACAGATGCTCATGTTGGGGTACATGCACGTTTGATGAGTAAAGCATTACGTAAATTAACAAGCTCCATCAGTAAAACTAGAACGGTTATTATCTTTATTAACCAATTGCGTGAAAAAGTGGGCATTATGTTTGGTAACCCAGAAACAACGACAGGTGGTCGTGCCTTAAAATTCTACTCTACCATCCGTTTAGATGTACGTAAAGGAGAAGCCTTAACATCTGCGAAAGAGCATGTGGGTAACCGTACAAGAGTAAAAGTTGTGAAAAATAAAGTAGCTCCTCCATTCAAAGTAGCAGAATTTGATTTGATGTTTGGGGAAGGTGTTTCTTATGAAGGTACCTTAATTGACATCGGTGCCAATATTGAAGTGATCAAAAAGTCTGGTGCTTGGTATTCCTATAATGGAGAGCGTATGGGTCAAGGGAAAGAAGCAGCCAAAGTGTTCTTGAAAGAAAATCCTCAAATTGCTCAAGAAATTGATGCTATCATTCGTGATACATTAGCAGCAGAGCCATTGAATGTATTAGGTCATGATGAAGAAGTAGATGAAGTAGCAGCAACGGATATGGAATAATGGAATTTCGCACAGGAAAGGACCGAGAATGGACCTTGGAAACGGCGATGGAGCAAGCCTTGCGGTTGTTGGGACCGAGGGATTTGAGTGCCTTGGAGCTGCGGCGTAAATTATCACAACGGTCAGTACCGAATGAATTGATACAAGAAGTAGAGCAGAAACTGTTAGACCTATCATATATAGATGATGAACAACTAGCGGAGGATGCCCTTCGCGCCTATATGGAAGCGGAGAAATATAGCACCTACTATATTCGTGAGAAAATGCGTGAACGAGGCCTCACAGTCTCTTATGCCTTAGATGACTATGATGAATGGTTGGTGGCAGTAAAACTATTGGAACAGCGATTTTCTATGTCTGACGAAAGTCTCCTGGAAGCTATTGAACAGGGTGAGGAAGACAAGCTTAACAAGAAAAAAATTATCTACTTTTTAAAGAATCGTGGATTCGCTGTGAGTACAATTCAGTCCATCTGTAATGAATGGGGCCCCTACTTAGAGTAGGGGCTTTGTCTTGACATTCCACGATGTATGAACTAAAATTATAATAGCCTTAATAATAAGCAAAATAAAATTTAAAAGCAAAGTGGGCGAGAAACCGGGGAAGCGGATGTATCGACTTCTCCTTTTTTTATGCAAGTGGGAGGTGAACACGATTTTAGAATACAGCATTATTGCCGTAGTCATGGTATTAGTTGGTCTTGGAGTAGGCTACTTATTACGTCGCAATATTGCAGAAGGTAAGCTAAACAAAGCGGAAACAGAAGCGGCACGTATTGTTGCTGATGGAGAACGCTTGGCGGAGTCCAAAAAGAAAGAAGCTTTACTAGAAGCAAAAGAAGAGATTCATAAATTGCGTGCTGATGTAGATAAAGAAAATCGCGATAGACGTAATGAGTTACAACGTCTTGAACGACGCATTTTACAAAAAGAAGAGCAATTAGACAAAAAACTAGACAGTATTGAACGCAAAGAGGAGTCCTTGCACCACAAGGAACGCAATCTAGAAAAAGCGGAAGAAAAAATCGAAGCATTGCATCAACAACAAATGGAAGAGTTAGAACGAATTTCTAGCTTAACCTTTGATGAAGCAAAGCAAATTTTATTAACAAAAGTCGAGCAAGAAATTCGTCACGATACTGCTGTGATGCTTAAAGATCTTGAGCAACAAGCAAAAGAAGAGGCGGAAAAGAATGCAAGAGAAATTATTTCTATGGCCATTCAACGTTGCGCAGCTGACCATGTAGCAGAATCTACAGTGTCTGTTGTGACATTGCCAAATGATGAGATGAAAGGCCGTATTATCGGTCGTGAAGGCCGTAATATTCGTGCTTTGGAAACCTTAACGGGTATTGATTTAATCATCGATGATACACCAGAGGCGGTAATTTTATCTGGCTTTGATCCAATTCGTCGAGAAGTGGCGCGTATTGCCTTAGAAAAACTCATCGTAGATGGACGTATCCATCCAGCTCGTATCGAGGAAATGGTTGAGAAAGCACGCCGTGAAGTGGAAAACACGATTAAAGAGGCGGGCGAACAAGCTACTTTCGAAGCGGATGTACATGGTTTACATCCAGAAGTGATTCGTATTTTAGGCCGACTAAAATATCGTACTAGTTATGGACAGAATGTGTTAAAACACTCTGTAGAAGTATCTTACTTGGCAGGTATGATGGCAGCAGAATTGGGTTGCGATGTAGTACTAGCTAAGCGAGGCGGTTTATTACATGATTTGGGCAAAGCCCTAACTCATGAAATTGAAGGATCTCACGTAGAAATTGGTGTAGATTTGGCTAAAAAATATCATGAAAGTGTGTTGGTACAAAACTGTATCGGAGCGCATCATGGTGATGAAGAGTTTAAATCTGTAGAGGCTGTATTGGTAGCAGCAGCAGATGCTATTTCTGCAGCACGACCAGGAGCTAGACGAGAAACATTAGAAAACTATTTAAAACGATTATCTAAGTTAGAAGAAATCGCTGAATCTTTTGAGGGCGTTGAAAAATGCTTTGCTATCCAAGCAGGTCGAGAGATTCGCGTTATGGTAAAACCTGATAAAGTTGATGATGTAGAAGCAAACTTATTAGTACGCGATATTATTAAGCGAATCGAAAATGAATTAGAATATCCAGGACAAATTAAAGTTGTGGTGATTCGTGAAACACGAGTCGTAGATTACGCGAAAAAATAGTCTACATAAGTGGTTGGAGCAGCCTTTGGTTGCTCTAACTTCTTTTTTTTCACAGTATATATGATTTGCATATAGACTGTGAAGAAAAAGAAATTGTCTCTAAGTAGGAGTTTTTTTGTTTGTGTAGAATAGTATAGATAGAGAACTTATAAATGTTGGTTATAGTTTTGATAAAAGGTCTGTATTACATAGCTTAGGAGAGTGACATGAGCAAGCTTTTTAACGATGACATAATTGAACAAGTCAAAAATGCCAATGATATTGTATCTGTCATTTCTGAGCATATCCCATTGAAGAAAAAAGGGAAAAACTACTGGGGCTGTTGTCCATTTCATAATGAAAAGACTCCTTCCTTTAGTGTGACCCCTGACAAGGGCTTTTTTTATTGCTTTGGTTGTAGAGAGTCTGGGAATGTTATCAGCTTTTTAATGAAGTATGATAACTTAACCTTTCCAGAGGCCATTGAACGATTAGCCAATCGTGCCAACATTGCGTTGCCAGAACGGACGGTATCGTCAGCTGAGCGGAAACGTATGGCTCGGTTGGAAGCTATGTATGAAGTAAATGAACTAGCCACGAACTTTTTTCATAACTGTTTAGTGAAAACAGAGTTGGGAAAAGAAGGGCTAGAATATTTATTACGTCGTGGCTTAACTATGGAAACCATTACAAAATTTCGCTTAGGTTTTGCTCCCGATGGATGGGATAAACTGTATAGTGCTTTTACAGCTCGCGGTGTGGATTCGAATTTGTTGTTAGAATTGGGATTGTGCCGTAAACATGAGCAAGGTAAGATATATGATTATTTTAGAAAGCGTGTGATGTTTCCTATCATGGATGGAAAGGGGCGTGTATTAGGCTTCGGTGGTCGTGTTCTTGACGACAGTAATCCGAAATACTTGAACTCTCCTGAAACGGACATATTCAATAAAGGGCACCTATTATTCGCCTTTTATCAATCCTATCGCAGCATTCGTGAAAGGAAACAGGCAGTCCTCGTTGAGGGCTATATGGATGTACTCAGCTGTCATAATGCGGGAATTACTAATGTAGTAGCATCGTTGGGAACGGCGTATACGAAAGACCATGGTAGGTTACTCATGCGCCAAGCAGAGGAAGTCGTCCTTGCTTATGATATGGATGGGGCTGGTCGTAATGCAGCAAAGCGTGCTATCGAGTTATTGCAAAATACGGAATTTTCTGTTAAGGTAGTATCTATGCCTGATGGAAAGGATCCAGATGACTTTATTAAAAATCATGGGCCTCAAGCCTGGCGCGAGTTGGTAAATACGGCGCCAAGGGATTTTGAGTTTTTACTAAATGAAAGCTTACGCCGTCACGATACTAATTCAGTAGAAGGGAAGCGGGCTGTGTTAGCGGATATATTCCCTTTTATTGCAGGCCATGAAAGCCAAGTGCAACGTGATGAATATTTGAAAGCCTTAGCGTTACCGCTTTGGTTAGATGTGAGTACGATCATTACTTACTTTAGACAGTTTCTTCGACAAGGAAACATAGAATTAAAACAGCAGGCTCTGCATGTGCCTAAGGAGACTTTCACGGATGAAGAAGAATTGCTGTACTGGGTAGGTAAGGATAGTCATATATATGCGTTGGTGAGCCAATATATTGGGGCTGAGGATTTCACACACCCTCAGTATGGTACCTATTATGAACAGGTAGGTACGTTGGTGGCCAACGGTGAAAGTTTGTCGGATACCCTCTTAGAAGAGTCCTTAGATGCTGAATCTTGGCATATGTTTGGCAAATGGTCGGTTTTGATTGACCGTGAAATGAACGAGGAATTATTGCACAGTTTAATTCGGAGTGTGCGATTAAAATCCCTCCGCAATCAATATAAGGAGCATAGTCGACTAGCCGATCAGTTGAGTCGAGCTAATGATCCTAGGTTTATAGAAGAATTACGAATGTGTCAGGATTTACAGGAATTGATTAGACAGTGGTCTTGATGTAGTGAAAGGAAGAACACAGTGGCAAAGAAGAAAAAACAATCGCAAGTGCAAGTGCAAGAGATTATAGCGGTTTTATTAGAAGAAGCAAAACGAGACGGTGTCATTACTGCAAAACAAATTTCTGATGCACTTTCAGAGCAAGTAGACGTAACGGCAGAACAATTAGATAGCATGTATGCAGTGTTTAATAATATGAATATTGAAGTCATTCCAGATGATGAACATGATGCAGAAGGTGAGTTACCGATCCATGATGATGAGCTGTTAGATAAAGAACTAGAAGTGGAAGTTGATGTGGATGTAGAACATTTAACTAGTGACATCGATATCACTGCGGAAGAGGACGATGAGGAAAAAGAGATTAATCTTGATTTGTCTATTCCTGAGGGTATGAACATCGATGATCCTGTGCGCATGTATCTAAAAGAAATCGGTCGCGTTCCATTGTTATCTGGTGATGAAGAAATCATCTTGGCGCAACAAATTGAGGCAGGTAATGCAGAAGGTGCTACCTATAAAGAAGTGCGATTAGGAAATAGCGCAAAGCAAAAATTGATTGATGCCAATTTGCGTCTTGTAGTTAGTATAGCGAAACGTTATGTAGGTCGTGGTATGTTATTCTTGGATTTGATTCAAGAAGGAAACTTGGGACTTATCAAAGCGGTAGATAAATTTGACTATACGAAAGGCTATAAGTTTTCTACCTATGCTACATGGTGGATTCGCCAAGCCATTACGAGAGCGATTGCTGACCAAGCTAGAACGATCCGTATTCCTGTACATATGGTGGAAACGATTAATAAATTGGTGAGGATTCAACGCCAATTATTGCAAGATTTAGGTCGTGAACCAAGCCCAGAGGAAATTGCAGCGGGTATGGGCATTACAGTAGAACGTGTTCGTGAAATTCAAAAAATTTCTCAAGAGCCGGTATCGTTGGAAACTCCAATTGGGGAAGAAGAAGATTCCCATTTGGGAGATTTCTTGGAAGATAAAGAGGCTGTGGCTCCAGATGATGCGGCTAGCTTTATCTTGCTACGTGAACAAATTGTAGAAGTGTTTAGTTGTTTAACAGACCGTGAGCAACAAGTATTAGAATTACGCTTTGGTTTGAAAGATGGTAAACCACGTACATTAGAGGAAGTAGGTCAATTCTTTAATGTAACGAGGGAACGGATTCGTCAAATTGAAGGAAAAGCCTTAACGAAATTACGGAATCGTGGCAAACGCGATAAAATTAAAGATTTCTTATAATAGGTAATGATGTAAGAATCCTTATAATGATAGGCAAGTAGAGGATACTGATGTGAGTGGCATCAAGTATCCTCTATTTTGTGAGACTCCTAGTGTAGGGCCTATTCGGGGATACAAAGTAGTTTTGTGAACCTATAACGATGAGAAATAGCATACAAAAAGAGTATACTTATAAATAGAAAATTTATAAAAAATACTTGCCATTTCATAATTATGTGGTATAATTTATGTATAAATAATCATAAGTAGTGAATATATTGTGGGAGGTTATTATGATTAGCATGAAAAAACTAGGTCTTATCCTATGTACAGCTGTTCTAAGTGTTGGTTTATTAGCTGGTTGTGGCAGTGACAAAAAAGAAGCACAATTAACACAAACAGCGGGTGTGTTGAAAGTTGGTTCTGAAACAACGTTCCCTCCATTTGAATTTGCAGAAGAAAATACCAATAAATACATTGGCTTTGATGTGGATTTAAGTGAAGAAGTAGCAAAACGTTTAGGTCTAAAATTAGAGTTTGTAAGCATGGGCTTCGATGCGTTGATTCCAGCTACACAATCTGGCAATATCGACATGATCGCAGCGGGTATCAATGCAACTCCAGAACGTGAAAAAGCATTAGCATTCTCTGAACCATACTTCAAAGAAGGCGGTTTCATCACTATCGTTCGTAAAGATAATACAGATATCAAAAAAATGGATGACCTTGCTAACAAACGTGTAGGTGTTCAAATTGGTACAGTGCCTGTGGAAATGGCGAAAGCAATTCCTGGTACAGATGTAAAAGAAATGGATTCCAATAGCAATATTTTCATGGCTTTACAAGCCGGCACAATTGATGGAGCTATCATCGACCAAGCGGTGGCTATGTACTACTTGAAACAAGGTGCGGACAAAGATCTTAAATTAGTAGGAGAAGGCACAGATGCACCTCCATTCGTATTAGGATTTAATAAATCTAACACAGCATTACGTGATAAAGTTAATGAAGCTTTGAAAGCAATGCGTGAAGATGGAACATATGATAAAATTTATGCCAAATGGTTCGCTAAGTAATTCCGCTATGTAGCCTGTGGCGTGTTTACTAGCAAAGGGAAGACCGCAACATATTCCTTCTCAAACTGATACAGTGGTTAGGTTTGTTCAGG
>CAUQUX010000060.1:0-7682 GCA_963521235.1 uncultured Veillonella sp.
CAATGCTAGTGCACGTTTGAACATGGATTTTTTCATGTTACACCCTTCCTTCTTAAAAACGCCTCGTTTGGATTTTCTTACTGTGAAAGTCACTGTTATCTTTTTTTACTTTACCAGTGTAAAGAATAAGTGATTATTCTATAGAAAATCTATGCTTTCCTATTATGAATGTAACATGAGTAGTTTGTCAAATATAATTATAAGATTTTATATATGAGTTTATTTAGTAAACCCATAGCGTATATTTTTCGTGTTTTTGTATTTATTGAGAGGACAAACATCTTTTTAAACATTTGTTGTCAATGTATCACCACTACCAGCTAGGATATACGCCTATTGGGCTTTCATGTTCTGTGATTATAAGGTTATCATCTTGCTGTCTATTTTAATATTAGTGGGTAATAAAATTGGTGATGAAAGTTAACACTCTCATCACCAAATTATCTGTAGACTATTTTATTTAATTGTTAACGGTTAGACTATGTATCAATTTTCTTTCTGCAATGCCATCGTATGGTTCTAATCCTTCAAAAGAAACTTCGTCAATCATAATCGGCGTTGTAGTAATTTCCTTATACAGGTCTTGTAAAAATTTACGTTTTCTCGTTTTGGATTTTGTTAGCATTTCTAAAATAGGTTCATAGTGTTCACCTTTATCTATGATTTGCTTCATAAATAAAAAGATCAATACTGAAAAAATAACAAAACTGTCATTAGCACCTCTACCAGGGGTTTTAGAAACATCATAACAATTACCTTCACCACCCACTACATAGATAGATGCATCATTTTGTCGAATGTGAAATACAGGAAATGATTCCCACTCATTAATAGAGGTGTACTTGTTAAATGTATATTCTCCCATCCCATATCCAGTTATATCACAGTACCTAGGTAGTGGCATATATTGCATAGCAACAAATTTACCAGTTTCTTTATCTTTGAACAACTCTCTTACACTGACAAAGTCGTCCACCCAAATATTTTCACTTGGAAATTGACCCCAGAAATTTGTCTCACAATCTTTTTGCAATTTTTCAATCTCTTCAAATGGTGTTTCTTCATACTTCTCATCACTTTCAAATGAGTTATACTCATCATAAAACGCTTCAAGAGTATCATGATAGAGATTCGCTTCTTTACTACTGTAGAATTTGCCTAGTACATCATTTAGATAACCATAAAAATCTTGCCATTCAAGAAAATCTTTAAATTCCTCAAAAGATTTAAAATATGTTTTCATCACTTCCATACTATACGCCCCCTATACTACGTAGTTAGTTAACTGTATACAAATAGTCGTATTGTTCTTGTGTCAATGTATCTAAGTCATAGCCCATGGATTGTAATTTCAGTTTCGCAATTTCTGCATCTACTTCATATGGTAATACATGTACATCGTCTGCCATGTCTGCCCCATGGTGCAAGATATATTCTGCTGCTAATGCCTGCATGGCAAAGGACAAGTCCATGATTTCTGCTGGATGTCCGTCCCCTGCTGCTAAGTTCACAAGACGACCTTCTGCTAGTACATACAATTGACGACCATCTTGCATATGGTAAGCTTCGATATTTTGACGCACTCGTTCATGAGATACAGCCATTGCTTCTAAATCTTTTACATTCACTTCACAATCGAAATGACCTGCATTACAAAGTACAGCACGATCTTTCATCACGGCATAGTGCTCTTCTGTAATAACGTCTTTACAGCCTGTCACCGTACAGAAAATATCTCCGATTTTAGCTGCTTCCACCATTGGCAATACTTTGAAGCCATCAAATACAGCCTCGATGGCCTTAATAGGGTCCACTTCTGTAACATATACGTGAGCACCTAAGCCTTTTGCACGCAATGCCACGCCTTTACCACACCAGCCGTAGCCAGCAACGACTACGTTTTTACCTGTTACTGTTAAGTTCGTAGTGCGCATAATACCATCCCAAACAGATTGTCCAGTACCATAGCGATTGTCGAATAAGTATTTACAGTTAGAATCGTTAACAGCGATCATTGGGAATGTTAGTTGTTCCGCTTCAGCCAAGGCTTTCAAACGGTGTACACCTGTGGTCGTTTCTTCACTACCGCCCAATAGACGTTCCTTTGCATCAGTTCGTGTTGTATGTAACAAGCTTACTAAATCACCACCGTCATCGATGATGATATGCGGTTTATGATCCAGTGCTTTGTTTAAGAACATTGTGTATTCTTCATCTGTACAGTTATACCAAGAATAGACAGTTAAGCCCATGTCTACCAATCCTGCTGCTACATCATCTTGAGTAGACAATGGATTGGAACCTGTGACGATCACATCGGCACCACCACGTTTTAACACCGTAGATAAGTACGCAGTTTTCGCCTCTAAGTGAACGGATACAACGATAGTTTGACCTTTGAAAGTTTGCTCTTTTTCAAAACGGTCCCCTAATGTGTTCAAAGTAGGCATAAAATTAGCTACCCAGTCGATTTTTTTACGACCTTCAGCGGCTAAGGAAATATCTCGAATTAAAGATTGCATTGGCGTTCTCCTTTTAGATTCTTCACCATAGATTATAATTGAAAGCCACCATACTCGGCCATACGGTGATGAGCAGGATAGTCGGCATTCACATCGATGCCTTTAATGACTTCTTTCACCAAAGATTGTAATTGCTCAGCCATTTCTTTCATCATATCTACCACTTCGCCGTGTGTCAAAGCAGATTCAGAAATGCCCGCTGCATAATTAGTGACCATGGAAATTGTCATATATGCCATTTCCGCTTCATTCGCTAAGGTCACCTCTGGTACATTCGTCATACCCACCGTTTGACCACCTAACATAGCATACATGCGGATTTCAGCAGGAGATTCAAAGCGAGGGCCCTCTGTACATACATAGGTACCACCATTGTGAACCGTTAATCCTAAAGATTTCGCTGCACTTTCTACAATACCTCTCAACTCAGGGCTATATGGATTCGTTACATCCACATGTGCCACTGGACGATCGCCACCTTCGTAGAACGTATTCACACGGTTTTTAGTAAAGTCTAAGAATTGGTCTGTCAACACAAAATGACCAGGTCCAAAATTTTTATCCAAAGAGCCTACCGCTGTGGTAGACACAATATATTTAACACCTAATTTTTTGAGACCCCAAATGTTCGCACGATAATTAATCTTATGCGGTGGAATCGAATGATCACGGCCATGACGGGCTAAGAAATACACCGTTTTACCTTCATAAGTACCACACACATAGTGAATCTCACCATAGGGCGTCATCAAAGACGATTCCGTCATAGTTTCAAACATATTTGGGTCGTACACACCAGTACCACCAATAATAGCAATGGATGACATATCGTTCCTCCTTGTGAAAGATAGAAAAATATCTGTATGAATTTATTATAGCATGGAAAAAGGGATATTGTGGAAGTAAACTATACATATTACTGGGGATAACTGTAATATATATTTCGATATATAAAATTTATTACTATGTATCCAAAAGACCAAGTTCATCTGCCGTTTTTAATACCTCATAATCTTCCCACCTTCGTTGATTAGATGCTTGCTTATCTTCCTGAAAAAATTTCCAGTCACACCAATTGCAATATTTTCTAAATTCATCAGATGTAAGTCGAAATTCCTTGCACACTTTTATAATAATACCTTGCATCTGTCTTCTATCTGAACCTTTTCTTGCATTATATCCTGCGGCTGTCCATATAGTTTTTTCACCTTCTATACGCCTTTCTGTAACATGAGATACATCTATCTTATTTGCCCACTCTATCGCTTCACTTGGAATTTCTTTTCTATCATTTTCCCCTAAAATCCATCGTATATAGGGAATAGTAATTTTTTTCATGAGTTTATTGCTAACCGCCTTAAAAATTGGATGTTCTAACTCTTTGATTATACTATTATATATATTTCTCATAGTATTTGCTATTTCACTATCTAAATGAGATACCATTGACATAATATGAAGGGTAGCATTTATATAATACTCCAGCCACTCATGGGTATAAAAAGGTTCATTCTTTAAGTCATTTTCTAACCCTAACTCAAAACTTTGGATCAATTCCTTATTTTTTAAAATTACATACAACCAATTATATTTTTCCAATCTATATTGAGAGTAATATGTTTGATTCTCTAATATACTAAGGCTATATTCAATTTCATCCTCCGTTTCAGCATGCATACATTCTGAAAGCACATGTAGCCTAGCCTCATAAATATTAGACCTCTCTATGTATTTATTATATTGATCCATATCTTTCCCCCATCATATGTACACTGTTACTGTATTTGCGCTAGTTTTATTCTAATAATTGGATCTTAACTTCTAACAACCACATATCTTCTATGCTACATATTCGACATAGGTTCAAAAACTCCTTTTTCATCAGTTCCAAGAACATTTTGACAAAAACATCCCCATATTAGAAGTGATTCCGTGTGGGGATGATATTACATATGTATTAAGTTTTATTCACTTTCTTCTAGTTCTATCTGCATGGCTCCCATACCTAGTACAACTTTAATGTCACAACCTACTTTGATATACCTAAAATTGACAAAGAAACATTCTTTTTTATCGATAAATTACACCTACAAGGGCGTCCTAGTACCTATTAAAGATTTCCGTCCCCATAAGATGTTAGATAAATTGCAAATTTCAAGCAATAAAAAAGCCTCACGTCAGATTTGCATATCTGTCCTTGCGGATGTGAGGGGTTTGACTCATATACAGAATAATCTTATCTAAACAAATTGTCAAGAATTTCCGGTTATAAGCCCTTTTCTTTTTTATTATCAGTGTGTATCTATAGTCATATGGCGTGGATTTCGATACTCTATACTTTGTGTACTATCATTCCAATCTAGTGGATACCAAAACTCTTGACTATGATTCTCCCAATTATGAAACTCTAGCATAAAATCTGATTGATCCACTCTTAATTCTTTTGAAAGTTGGATTGATGAGCCTTGTTTTTTATACGGAGAATAATAATTAGCAGAATCTACCAGTTTTTCCCACATTTTTGTTTGCCGATTATATCGATAAATAAAGTTACGACTTTTAGTGTCATACTTGTAATCATCTCGTCTTGCTCCAATCACATATAATGTTATATCGCGATTAACATCATAATATGCATTGATATAGAATGTATCTTCTCCTAAAGCCGTTGGTACTTGTGTTTTCTTTCCTTTAGCTCGTAATTCTAACTTACCATCTTTAGGATACATATATACCTCATCTGCATCATGATTAAACCATATCTTAACGTCCTTTTGATGAGTTTTAAAATCAATATGTGTATTATCAATATTAACAAACTGTGCACCTAATACTGTCGTTCCTAGTACACTGAAAGCCATCACCATACATGCAATTAACTTGGTAAACAAATTCATATCTTATCGCTCCTTTTACATCTTACTATCTTTGTATTCACTTAGCTAATTCTATCACGCTATTACAAATAGTATCAATAATCTTAGCAGGCAGGATATTACAATAAAATACTACCAAAAAATTTTACATAATAAGAGAAACCATATATTGCCACTAGTGCAATCAATTAAACTTTTATTCTTTTGTAGAAAGTAATTCAATGATTAGCATTAACTCTCTTAGTATCTTTTTCATATCCGTCCCCATATTGTGGGACGTAAACAATGCGGTGCATTGTTTACGCATAGGACTAGGTACTACAATCTTAAGTTTTTTAGCAAGTTCCGTCCCCATACTGGAGATTATTTTTTTATCCAGGAGAAAACTCTAAAGTATTCTAAACCTACTGTAATTCAGTTTCCGTCCCCGTATTGGGGATTATTTTTTTATCGTATAACGTAGGTAAAAACAATGGAAAAAACAACGTTAGTTTCCGTCCCCATATTGGGGATGATTTTTTTATCCCTGCCCTCTATAGTTATGATAACTAGAGCCTTTAAACCACTATTATCGGCGGAGTCTTTATAAAGATACCTTTACCTTCAATCAGACTCACCAAAACTACTGTTCAAGCCTATTCTTATCATATCGGCGGAGATTTATATCTAACACAAGAATACCATATCTATTAGATAAATTGCAAATTTCAAGCAATAAAAAAGCCTCACGTCAGAATGTATCTGTCCTTACGGATGTGAGGGGTTTGTCTTAGTTACATAATAGATCTATCCTAACACTCTGTCAAGTATGATTTCATACCTTCAAAACACAGAATCATTATGTAGAATAATGTAGAATAAAAATAATTTTCTTATGTAACACACACATATTCATGCTCACTATATCCCCCACTACAAATCTCCCATAAAATGCTATAATATACTTAACAACTATCAACACGTTAATCTATACTATAAAGGAGTTCTCCATGATTCGTATTGCTTTTGGTCAAATTCAGGTGCACCCTGGTAATCCTGCTACAAACTTTCAATCTATGATGCAAGCCATCGACTATTCCAAGGCGGTGAGCACGGACATCCTTATCTTTCCGGAATTGTGTCTTAGTGGTTACATGGTGGGCGACTTGTGGGACCAAGTGCCTTTTATAAACGATTGTCTCTACTATGGTGAGGAACTAGTAAAAGCTACAGAAAATACTAACCTTACGATTATCTTTGGTAATGTAGGCATTGATGAAAGTCTACATAACTTAGACGGCAGTCTTCGCAAATATAATGCCCTCTATGTAGCCTCCAAAGGGCAACTGGTATCTAATCCATCCCAGCCTTATCCATTTACAATTAAAACCCTATTGCCCTGTTATCGATACTTTAATGAACCTCGGCATTTCACTAGCGCCAATGTAGTCGCGAAAGAGCGCAATCTATCCTTGTCGGATATCAATCAGCCTCTTACAATTTCCACTCGTCAAGGAGCTTTCACCATTGCTCCTGTTATCTGTGAAGATAGCTGGGATACGCATTACCCAGATTGTCCGACCAGTCTTATGGTGGAATCTGCAAAAGCGAAAGGTCAGCATATCGATCTGATTGTGAATTGTTCCTCTTCACCTTACACAATTCATAAGCAAGAACACCGTCACGCTCTTTTTAGCGTACAAGCCAAACGATACCATACCCCTATCGCCTATACAAACCACGTGGGAATTCAAAACAACGGCAAAAACATCTGCATCTATGAAGGTTGCTCCACCTTATATGATGTAAATGGTTCTATTGTGGAAGAAGTACCTGCTTTTGAAAACACGGTACGCCCTACCTTGTTGAAAGATACAGTATGGCACCCTCAGTCAACTACCGACACAAATGCAACGATACAGACAAAGGTAATCTCTGAAACTTCTATCTCTTTAAATCATGAATCACATATAATTCCTCTTTATAATGTAAATTCTACTAGTGAAAGTAAGAATAATTCATTAGAAACACCACAGCCTACTATCTCACTGCAAACTGAAAGCACTCCTACCTATATCCCTACCCTATTCAAAGCCTTGCAATACGGCATTCGTCAATTTTTAGCACAAACGGGTATCAAGAACATTGTCATCGGTGCCTCAGGTGGTATCGATTCTGCCCTTAATGCTGCTTTGTACAGCACTGTATTGCCATCGGAGAACTTATACTTAGTCAATATGCCAAGCCGTTACAACTCTGACATGACGAAAGACTTAGCATACAAATTAGCACAGAACATTGGTTG
>CAUQUX010000061.1:0-7654 GCA_963521235.1 uncultured Veillonella sp.
AATTACTTCACCATTGCGGGTATATTCAAATTACATCATACTATCCACAATGTAAATATATCTGTGCGTAAATGTTAAACTGTACCATTTAAGTACACCAATTCGGGGACTGAAACTTATCGTTGATGAACGCTACGCCGTAGTCTTCAACCTTTAGAATTAACTCCCCATTGAGGGGGCATGAAAATTACATCATCCTATCCCCAAGGTACAGATATCTGTGCGTAAATGGTATACCGTACCATTTACGTCCACCAATGCGGGGACATGCAAATTACATCATCCTATCCCCAGGGAACAGATATCTATGCGTTATTCGGCTAGGTATCTCATCTTATGCGTATATAGTGCACGGCACTGTTTACGTCTTATAGATCACGGTGCACAGTTTGTGATTGCT
Organism: uncultured Veillonella sp.; assembly: GCA_963521235.1. GTDB lineage: Bacteria > Bacillota > Negativicutes > Veillonellales > Veillonellaceae > F0422. Next base: position 401 of record CAUQUX010000061.1, read on the forward strand.
CGTTGCAGGGAAGGATATAGACAAACGCTTGGGCAAGTATAGATGCGAAAAATGCGGTACTGAGTTAGAGTCTAATTTGTAAGATCTGGATGTATCTAGGCCCTAGAGTAGATACGGTTAGGGCTTTGGTGTATACTATAGGTATATCGTATTTGAGAACAAGGAGGAAAGGTTATGAACGGAATTGTGCAACCCGATAAAGAGGCGGAAAAAGCATTTCGAAAGATGTTGAAGGACAGTGTCAAAAAAGATGGGGGTAAAACAGATCCTTATGTGGATGATACGTATAAGAGACTGGCTGATCTATTTAAAGATACTGGTTCTATATTGGAGAAAATGGATAACGATACGCTGAAGACATATTGATGCAGACAGCGAATGCTTTTAGTCAAGTGGAAGCATCGTTAGCATTTTTGGTGTTGCGATATTATTCGAACACAGAAGCATCTATCGCACAATTACAGACTGTGGTAGCTCGTTTGATGGACTTTACATCCCAAATGGAAGAAACTAAGAATGTAACAGCCTCAGCAGAGATTCAGAGAGTCTCTGGTGTTGGTAATGCCATCCAGTTACGAGAACTTCCCTATGAAGGTCTTGAGAAAGAGGGAATGGAACCATGGATAGAGGAGGTACTGCGACTAGTCGGGTTAGATCACTTGTGTGAAAAGCTAAATGTTGATGCCACATGGTCTCAAATACTTTCACTAGACGAACAACAACGATTAAGTATAGCGAAGGTCTTGCTCAATCCGCCACAGTGGTTATTCTTAGACGAAGCCACATCGGCATTGGATGAGGACAACGAAGATCTGATGTATGGATTGCTACAAAGCAAGTGCCCTCATATGACCATCGTCTCTGTAGCCATCGACCACGATTGCGACAGTATCACAGAAAGGAATTGCGATTACAAGGTGAGGGAACTTATACATTGTGCTCCTGTTAAGGAGTGAATCTTGCGTGATCGTATCGTGTTAGTTTAAGTACATACACTTAGTTTGTGCGTAACATTATATATGCAAAAAGCTGTAACACAATTTGCGATTGCGTTACAGCTTTTATATTTATTTATTCGAGAATAATACACATTATAGCAAACATATGTTATGCTATTGATGAAGAGTAAAACGTGGTTTAGGTTCATCTCCGAAAGGGGGTGATGCTATGTCAGTATTTGAAATACTTTCCCTAGGGATTAATTTCTTAATGCTCATAGTAGCGATTATCACCTTATATGCAATGCTACGACGTAAGTAGTGTTCTTATAAAAGAAACCGTGCCTAATGTAAAGAGAAGTATCTCATCACGTTAGGCACAACAAACATATTTTGATGAGCCTAACGCACCACACGTTTTGCTCTTCTTTATATATATAGGATAGCATATTTTGTAAAAAAGGTAAATGCAATCGTCTCTATCATTGTCAATTCTATCGACTTGTTACATTGCCTGGTAGTCGGTTATACATGCTATCATATGAATGCACAGAAATGACGGCATAAAAATGTAATACATCTGTTGCGTAGAGGCGTTTTATAAGATCAGATATGGTAAAATATAGGTAGAATAGGAGAGAAAAAGTAAAAAAGAGGTTGCTATATTTTGTGAAAGCCTGGATAGATAGAGCCAATAGGGGCTAACAAGATACGTATTGGAAGATGACTTAGAGACAAATTACTAAGATGAAATGGAAACTGTATGAAAGACAAACGAACGTTAACATATACAATTGAAAATACAACAGCATCGATGTTAGGGGAATGGTTAGATATCCATCAATTTCCTCGGAAAACGATGAAAGAACTCTTCGGGGCGAAGTCTGTCCGATTAGATGGACAACTGTGTACGGCGAAATCGGAACTTTCAGAGGGAATGGTATTAGAAATTATTCCTCTAAAAGAACGTATCGACCACGACTCAATAGAAATGCCATTAACGATAGCTTATGAAGATGAAGATATTCTCATTGTAGATAAACCATCAGGAATTACCATGAACTCGAAAGGGCAAGTCTCCTTAGCGAATGGGGTGGCACAGTATTTTAAGACCCATAAGATTTACGGAAAAGTACGATTTTTAAATCGTTTGGATCGAGATACATCTGGATTGGTGGTAGTAGCTAAGCATGGATTGGCACAACACTTTTACCAAATGCAGATGGATGATAATTGCTTGGAAAAATGGTACCGAGCGAGGGTACAAGGGCAAGTGGCACAATCGCATGAGGTACTAGAGCTACCTATCCGCAAAAGTGCAGATGGCATTTATCAAGAGGTGCACCCTGAGGGTGTGATGACCAAAACGGAATACGAAGTGCTACATTATGATGCGATACAAGATACAACAGACCTACGCATTCGCTTGTGGACGGGCAAGACCCACCAAATTCGAGTGACCATGGCATATATAGGACATCCGCTGGTACATGACCCGTTGTATGCTAATGAGGGAGTGTTGGAATCCAAACAAAGTGCATGTGGGATAGATGAGGCACAATGTCACAAAGGCTTACAGCAAGAGGTAACAAATATGGCAAAAGGACAGATAGACGACATAGGCAAGACGTTTGCTCTTAGAGCCTATCGCTTAGTATGCTACCATATGCGAACAGGTGCGCAAATCGCAGTAGAAGTATAATCTAATTCTTATCAATTCTATAAAGAATATAAAAAACGCGAAAAAGCACGAAAACTAAAATCGTGCTCGAAATCGCGTTTTTTATGTGCGCAAATATTAGAATCGTGCTTTTTTGGGCGTCGTGTTTAGACTCTATATAGTATTTAATTTCTATGTATAATATAAGATCCTATTTGACAATACTACCGTTGCGTGTTTGTTTATAGGAGGTACGACTATATATTTCTTTATCCAAACATGGCACTCACCGCTATTTACGACAGGTGATGCAGACCCAACCATTTTTAGAAGTAGTGGATATATTGACAAAACCAATGGTTGTAGCGACGGAGATCAGCTCTTGCTCTTCTCCCTCTTGGATACCGCTCATGATGAAGACTCCATTGGGGTCTAAACAACGATGGGCATCGGTTAGTAAACGCAATAAGATGGGAGTAATAATGTTAGCCACGATGATAGAGGCAGTGGTACTAATTCCTTCTAGCAAATTATTCGTTTGTACTTGCACTACGGACGCTAGCTGGTTTAGCTCAACGTGGTGTTGTGCATTGGTGGTGGCGCTTTCATCTAGGTCAAAGGCGGTCACAGACTGAGCTCCAAGGGCTCCTGCGGATAAGGCGATGATGCCAGACCCTGTCCCTACGTCAAAGACTGTACTGTCAGTAGTGATATGTTGCGCCATGGCTTGGATAGCCAATCGCGTGGTGGGATGGTCCCCGGTGCCGAAGGCAATGCCCGGTTCGATGCGGATCACACGTTCATCATCACGAGGACTATACTCCGCCCAATCGGGAATAATCGTCAAATGCTCCGTCATCGAAATCGGAGGATATTGCGTTTTCCAGTCATCCCAGCTCGATTCGTCTGCCATATGGATGGATAGATCGAGGGGACCAAACTCCATGGTGAAAGTACTTTGTAATTGCTGGATCTCACTTTTGATGAGAGACTCTAATTGGTCAACTTCATATAGATCTGGGTCTATATAGGCTTTCACAGTGACGTCCGAGGAATCGTAGAGTTCCTCACGGTCTGGTTTGATAATGCCAAACCCATCGTCTGTGAGTTGATCAAATTCATAAGGATCTTCCGTATAGACCCCTTCTGCCCCTAATGCGAGCAATGTATCAGTCATAAGTTCAGACGCTTCATGCGTCGTGGTCAGTGTAATTTCAAGCCAAGCCATTGTAGTACCTCGTAACTATAACATACACATAATGTAATCGTAATCATAAGTGGTTATATATTATTAGTATAGTATCACATTTGAAAGGGCTTAGCCAAATTGTGTAAGGATTATTATGCGTGTAAGCTCATAGCTAGGTTTCTATGGGGAGAATCCATAGATAGAGTCTAGGGAGGGTATAGATAATTGTTTCTTGTAGGAAGTCGAAAAATATAGTACTATGTAATACAAAGGTAGTTACTTTCATTTGCAAAAATAGCGATTTTTTCTATTGAAGAATATTTTACTTGCAAAAGCGGTAGATATTTCTATTGAAAGTATAAAAAAATGGTGACCTACTTTCAGTGGAATGGTACCCATATAGTGTGTAAAATTGAGGCCCTTATGGAATATGAATCTCTGTATAAATTATATAGAAAATCGGAAGAAGATTGGAACGCGAGATACGAAGAACGATTTAATAACGAATTTACTGTTCATTTACCAATCAAAATTAAAGAATATAATAGAAAGGAATCGTTTCCAGCATTTTTTTGTTATGCTCCAGAAATGATGACATTAGTATTGAATATTTATCGGGAAGCAGTAACATTGTTAGAGATTATTCAGCCATTACCAAATGTACTGTTGAATCATCTCATAAATAGTTTTTTAGTGGATGAGATTAAATCAAGTAATGATATTGAAGGTGTTCGTAGTAGTCGCCGAGAAATTAAAGCATCCTTAGAGCATTTTAATAGGAATAAACCATTACGCTTTCACAGTATTATTGAAAAGTATAAAAAAGTATTAGAAGTTGATCATAATCATTTATCCATTGAAACATGTGAAGAATTGTGGGATTTTTATGATTCCTTTTTAGGGGAAGAAATTGAAGAAGAAGACCGTCCTGATGGAAACTTATTTCGTGCAGATAGCGTAGATGTGAAAACAGGGACAGAGAAGATTATTCATCAAGGCGTCTTTTCCGAATCAGCGATTATTGATACAATGACAGAAGCACTTCGCATACTCAATGACAACACCATAGAATTACCCATTCGAGTGGCTATATATCATTATTTATTTGGTTATATTCATCCATTTTACGATGGTAATGGGCGTACCTCTAGAATTATTTCTTCCTATTATATTTCTCGTGAATATCATCCATTGATTGGTCTGCGATTATCTAAAGTGATAAAAGATAATCAAAAGAAATACTATGATGCTTTTATGATAACGAACTCGGAATATAACCGAGGGGATGTAACTTATTTCATCATTGAATTTTTAAAGCTCTTAGAAGCTACCGTAAGAAATGCAAAAGAACTACTACTGACAAGGATGAAACGTTTGCATGAAGCAGAAATAAAACTAGGGAAGTTTTTTGAAGCGAACCAAATTATAGATCCTGTTATACAGGATATTTATTCGGTAGCATTACAAGCAAGTATGTTTTCTCTTTTTTCAGGTGCTACGAAGGATGAGATAGTAGCAGTGATTCATAAAAGTAAAAGAACCTTAGATACTAAGTTAAAGGAAATACCATCTAATCATTTAGTAGTTACCAAGGTGGGAAAAGTACTGCATTTTAAACTCAATGTAGATATACTCAAGTCATGCTAACGCCTACAAATTCATACTGGTCGTGATATAAGAAAAGGATAGCCGAGCATATGCTTAGCTATCCTTTTGCGTTACATATTATTTTTTCTTAAGTTTGTACGCAATGTACAAGGCACCAATCCACACTGGAATGATGTAGATGGATGTGCGCATGGAATCCATGGTTAACATAACGCCTACTGCCATAGCGATGAAAGCAAAGCAGAAGTAGTTTGTAAACGGATATAAAATGGATTTGAACTTCAATTCATCTAAGCGACCTTCACGAGCAAATTGTTTGCGGAATTTGATGTGTGTCACAGGGATGATGAACCAAGCAATGATTAAACCAGCTACGATGATGGCCAACAATTGTAAGAACACATCGCTAGCACTTGGGAAAATATATGTCAAGAACACAACAATCATGGCTAAAGCGGCACAGAACAGAGTAGCAATCAATGGTACGCCTGTAGCTGTCAAATTCTTGAAGATTTTTGGTGCATCACCAGATAGTGCCATGCTATGTAAGATACGAGAGTTACTGTACAATAAGCTGTTATATACGGACAAAGCGGCTACGACAACGACGAAGTTCAAGATATGAGCTGCCGCTGGAATACCGATATTGGTAAAGATTTGTACAAATGGGCTGGCATGTGTACCCAATTCATTCCATGGAGACAGAGCCATGATAACAGCCATGGTACCTACATAGAAAATAAGGATACGAGCCAATAATTCATTAATTGCTTTTGGTAATGTTTTTTCAGGATTTTCAGCTTCCCCCGCAGTGATACCGATAAGCTCAACACCGCCAAAGGAGAACATAACCACAGCGATAGAGGCGATGAATCCATAAGCTCCATTAGGGAACAAGCCACCATGAATCCAAAGGTTGGATAAGTTTTGAGGGAATGGTCCCATATCGCCAAAGAAGATGAGGGATAGACCGAAAGCAATCATAGCAATGATGGCTATTACTTTAATCAAAGAGGCAAAGAACTCCACTTCTCCATAGGCACGAACATTGATTAAGTTAATGACAGTCACTAGTGTAATACAAGCTAAAGTGGTAATCCAATGTGGAATGCCTGGCAACCAGAAATCTAAGTATACTGAAATCGCAGCAAGTTCTGCCATGCTGGCAAGCATGTATACGATCCAATAGTTCCAACCAGATAAATAGCCTGCAAAAGAAGACCAATATTTACTAGCAAAATAGGTAAAGGAGCCAGATACAGGTTCACGAACTGACATTTCCCCAAGCATCCGCATTAAAAAGAAAATAAAGATACCAGTTAATAAATAAGAAAAAATAACTCCAGGACCTACAAGTTGAATAGTTGGAGCGGATCCGTAGAAGAGTCCTGTCCCCACAGAGGCTCCTAATGCGATCATTTGCATATGACGACTTTTCAGCCCTCGATGCAATGACGGTTTTGATTCATTATCTTTCATAATACTTTACTCCCTTTCCATGTATGTTCTGAAATGATATATCTAATAGAATACCATAAACTATAGAATTTACCTAGTAAAAGTTTTAGCTTAGTAGAGAGATAACGGAATATTTTTACAAGAATGAACAATATCTGTGAATTGAGAGAAGTACAGTAACAGTTTTGGCATATCCCCTTGCATTGTATGCATAATTTGCATATATAAATTTCAATTTTTACAAAGGAGTTTATAAATATATGTAGAATTATTTAAACAATAGACTGTATTCGGCTTTAAAGGAGGGCGATGTTCGTGAAAGAATATACTAGTGATTTAATCAGAAACGTGGCGGTGGTCTCCCATGATGGGGCGGGTAAAACAGCATTAGTAGAGGCATT
>CAUQUX010000062.1:0-7639 GCA_963521235.1 uncultured Veillonella sp.
TCATCTTTGTTTCTATCTTATGGTATACTAATAGAGTATAGTTATTGGTAAATGAAAGGGATGGAGTATGAAAGAAGATGTACGAATTTTAATTATTAAAATGAGTTCTCTAGGCGATATTATTCATGCCTTACCAACGCTCTATGCGTTGCGTCAACAATATCCAAAGGCGCATATTGCATGGGCTGTTCATGAACAGTTTAAGGATGTGATCCCTCCGAAGCCGTGGGTGGATGAAATCATCATCATAGATAAGAAACGATTAAAACGTCTTTCCTATTGGAAACAATTGTGGAAGTTATTGCATGAAAAGCACTTTGATATTTCCCTGGATTTACAATCCATAGCGAAAAGTGCCATCGTGGCTGGTCTTAGTGGTGCGAAAAAACGCTATGCCTATTGGGAACTTCGGGAAGGTAGTTGGCTAGTAAATACGGCACTAGTGGGTGACCACAAGATGGATCACGTTATCGAGCGCTATTTGGATACGGCTCGTGCCTTGGGCTGTGATGTCGATGACATTGTGTTCCCATTGCCGACTTTCACAGAGGCAGAAAAGGCAGTGATACAGAAGTTAAATGCTAGAGGGGCTTTCATCGAGAATCCCTATATTGTCATGGCGCCAGGTGCGCGTTGGGCAGTGAAAGAATGGCCTATTTCTCATTTTGTAGACCTTGGAAAACGATTGGTGGCAGCAGGGGAAACGGTGGTGCTCATTGGTGCCAAAGAGGATGCGGACAAAGGTCGTGCCATTGTGGATGGTGTTGGCAGTGACAATGTGGTGAATCTCATTGGGGACACGAATTTGAAAGAACTCATTGAGGTGATTCGTCACAGTGCTTTATACATCAGTGCCGATACGGGTCCATTGCATATTGCTAACGCTTTGAAAGTACCATTGATTGCTTTGTTTGGAACCACATGCCCAGATCGGACGGGTCCTTATGGAGGAGATCATGTTCATGTTATACTTTCACCGATATCACGGGCGACCCTAGAAACACCTTTAGTGGAAGATGTAGAGTGCATGGCGCACATCACAGTGGACACCGTGTTTGATACAGTGAAAGAAATGAGGAACTTATGATAGAGTTAGATGGAAAGCGGATTGTGGTAACTTTCTTGATGCATTTAGGCGATGTGGTGCTCACCACACCGTTTATCCATGCTCTTAGAAAGTTGGCACCTCACAGTCATATTACCTATGTCATCGATAAAAAGTTGGCAGATGTCTATCGCCATAATCCTTACATTGATGAGTTAGTGGAAGTAGATAAAAAAGGCGTTCATAATAGCATTGGTGGTTTGAATCAAATTGCCAAAGAGATTCGCAGCCAAGGTCCTGTGGATGTGGTCATCAATTTGCATCCGAATGAACGGACGTCCTATTTAGCTTGGAAATTGAAGGCTAAGGTGACCACTGGAATGAGTCATTTTCTGTTCCGCCCGTTCATGACGAAGGTAACACGATTGAATCGTAAAACGGTGCATGCTGCCCAGATGTATATGAATGTGCTAGAACAGTTAGGATATACGGCAGAACATGAAGGGTTAGAAATTTTTACTAGTCCGGAATGGGATGACAAGGTACAAGCATTTTATGCCTCTCAAGGGGTGACGGAAACGGATCGCCTCATTGGATTTAATATTGGTAGCGCTGTGCCGGAAAAGCGTTGGCCGAAGGAACGATTTGCGCATATAGCAGATACCTTAGCCAAAGAAGGGTTCAAAATAGTATTCTTTGGTGGACCTATGGATGAAGCCATGGTACAGGACGTACTAGATACGATGACGGAGCCAGCGATTAAGGGAACGGGACAGTTTAGTATTGGAGAATTGGCTGCCGCTATGAAACGATGTGATTGCTTGGTCACAAATGACTCGGGTCCTATGCACGTGGGGGTCAGCCAAGGGGTGCCCATTGTGGCTCTCTATGGACCGTCGAATCCCGCCTTGTATGGGCCTTTCACAGAGAAGGCTGTTGTTTTAGAATCGATGGATAGTTACGATGTGAACAAAAATATGAAACAAGTTCTAAAAGAGGGCAACTACAACGGTTTGTCTGTCATTTCTGAGGAATCTGTGTTGGCAGGCATACGGGCGATGTTAGAAAGAAAGGGTATGAAGTAAGGATGCACTATATTGTATTTGACTTGGAATGGAACCAGCCCTATACATTAGAACCGAATATGATACGGCGTTCAGGATTTCCATTCATTGGTGAAATTATACAAATAGGCGCCGTGAAATTAGATGAAAGTTTACAAATTGTAGACCAATTTGAAGTATTTATTACTCCTAAATTTCTACCTATTATGCATCATTCGGTGGAGAAGTTGACCCATATTACGATGGATAAACTGCGAAAAGAAGGGGTATCTTTCCGCCGTGGATGCGAAAAATTCTTGCATTTTGTTGGCCCCGATGGCATTTTGGTGTCTTGGGGACCTGATGATATTGAGATGTTGATGGATAATGCTTTGTGTCATAAGGTTCGGGTAGAAAAGGAAGTGCCTTGGTTTGATGCGCAGGCTATTTATGCGACTACGATGCACAATTGTACGCAACAATATGCATTGCAGAAAGCCATGGACGAAATGCAGGTACAAGCACCCAATTTACAGGCTCATAATGGCTTGCATGATGCCATCTGTACCGCTATGGTTTGCCAACGGTTTCCATTTTTACAAGGGTTACAAAAGAAACAAGCTAAACAAGGAAAGCAACGTTGTTTTTACGGACTTTCACGGCATGAACATAAGATATTTGAGTCCATTGTGACTATGCCACGTATATTCCGGCAAAGCAATCGGGCGAAAACTACATGCCCTGTTTGTAAGGAGCCTTTGCATTTAGACCCTATCGTGGGAGTGGTAAAACATCGCTTTTTATCCATCGGTTCTTGTAAGGAACATGGTACCTTTGGTGTTCACTGGTATGTGGGAAAATCTATTAGCAAGCATTTAGGAAAACGGTATTATGTTTCCAAAATGGTCACCAATGCACCAAAAGGATTGCGTGAATTGTATGCGCGTAAAAAATAAATAGTAAAATTTGAAAAGAAAGGAGCTAAGTATGGAACGTAGAAACGCTTGGCATGAATATACAGAACAACAATTACAAGAGATTGATACTTTGGCAACGAAGTATCGCCATTTTCTAGATCATGGCAAAACAGAGCGTGAATGTGTAGACCAAATTGTGGCGGCTGCAGAAGCAGCAGGATACCGCAATATGGACAGTGTTATCAAAGCAGGGAAGACTCTAACAGCAGGAGATAAGGTCTATTATGTGCACATGAAAAAAGCGGTAGCTATGGTGAATATCGGCACAGAGCCCATTGAACAAGGGATGAATATCCTAGGGGCACATATTGATTCTCCTCGGTTAGATGTGAAGCAAAATCCATTCTATGTGGATTGCGATTTAGCCCTACTAGATACACACTATTATGGGGGTATCAAAAAATACCAATGGGTGACTATGCCGCTAGCCATCCATGGTGTGGTGGTAAAACGCGATGGTACGGTCATCAATCTTGCTATCGGTGAAAGCCCAACAGACCCAGTATTTTGTGTAACTGACTTATTGCCACATTTGGGACAGGAACAAATGGAGAAAAAGGCTGCTAAAGTGGTAGAAGGGGAACAATTAGACCTTCTTATCGGCAGTCGCCCTGTGAAAGGGGAATTAAAAGATGGTGTGAAAGCCTATGTGTTGCAAGTATTAAAAGAGCAATATGATTTCGAAGAAGAAGATTTCTTGTCCGCAGAGCTTGAAATTGTACCAGCTGGTGCAGCGAGAGAATTAGGTTTCGACCGCTCTATGATTATCGGTTATGGTCAAGATGATCGCGTGTGTGCCTATACATCCTTAGTAGCCATGTTAGAAACTGAGAACGTAAGCCGAACTACCTGTACTTTATTGGTAGATAAAGAAGAAATCGGTTCTGTAGGTGCTACCGGCATGCAATCTCGTTTCTTTGAGAACTTTATGGCAGAATTGTTGGAAGTTATGGGGCATACATCTCCTTTAGCAGTACGCCGTACTTTATCCAATAGTCATATGTTGTCTTCTGATGTAAGCGCCGGCTTTGATCCACTCTATGCGAATGCTTTTGAGAAGAAAAATGCTGCTTTCTTAGGTCGTGGTGTAGTGTTTAATAAATTTACTGGATCTCGCGGTAAAAGTGGCTCCAATGATGCTAATGCAGAATACATGGCTCGCATCCGTCATTTGATGGATCAAGATAATATTTCCTACCAAACGGCAGAACTAGGTCGAGTAGACCTTGGTGGAGGCGGTACTATTGCGTACATTATGGCGCTGTATGGTATGAATGTGATTGACTGTGGTGTGGCTGTGCTTAGCATGCACTCTCCTTGGGAAGTGACGAGCAAGGCAGATATTTACGAAGCAAAACGTTGTTATTTAGCGTTCTTAGCGGCGAAAGGGGAATAATCCTATGACAACACAGGGTGAAAAGGAACGGGTGCAAGTAGATATTTTTAGCCTAACAAAGGAGGAAGCGACACAATTTGTGAAAGATAAAGCCTACTTTATGATGGTCCTTCGCAAATTGATGTATGAATATTGCCCCATCGTAAAAGTGGAACGGTTTGAGCCTACAGAAGGGGAAAGTATTTCCGCCTATTTAACGGAAGATATGGAACGTGAGCGAACCCCTGTCTTATCTGTGGTGCTAGATCCCTTTGAAGTATCTGCTATGAAAGTGGCAGAAGAACGAGGTAAATTAAAAGAGTATGTCTTTGCAGCTAGTGAAATGACAGAAAATTTATTACAGGTATTAAAAGAAAAGTTTTGTAATAGTAATACAGAACAATAGAAAGGACAGACTATGTTATATATTGAATATCCCAAATGTACCACATGCAAACGAGCAAAAAAATATTTAGATGACCATGGTATTAGCTATACCCATCGCGATATTAAAGAAGAAAATCCTACAGCGGAAGAATTAGGTGTTTGGTATCCAAAAAGCAAGAAAGCAGATATTAAAGCCTTCTTTAATACATCTGGTCAAATCTATCGTGGAGAAGGTATCAAAGATAAGTTGCCAACTATGACGGAAGATGAGAAGTTAGCGTTACTAGCAACAAATGGTATGTTGGTGAAACGTCCTATTTTGGTATTAGAAGATACAGTGCTTGTTGGATTTAAAGAAGCAGAGTGGGAAGAAGCGTTAAAACGCAATGGTTTACTGTAGCTATTTTTAGTTAGTTGTGGTATACTAGATGTAACTTTTATAGAATCTATTAAAAGAGTGAGCCGCGGCTCACTCTTTCTCTTATACTGTGGCAAGGAGGGGATAAGATGAAACGTGACGCCGTAGAGGAATTTGTGTCCGAAGTAGTAGAAGCGATTATAGAGTCTACGGAGTTAGAGCTTGTGGACGTGGAATATGTGCATGAGCGAGAATGGTACTTGCGCGTATTTTTAGACAAAGAGGGCGGCATCGACCTAGATGACTGCCAAATGGTCAGTGAAAAGTTGAGCGAAGTATTGGATGCCAAAGACCCAATCAAAGAGAATTACTTATTAGAAGTATCTTCTCCAGGATTGGATCGAGTGTTGAAAAAAGAAAAAGATTTCATTCGTTACCATGGACGTGAAGTGGATATTCAATTGTTTAAACCTATTGATGGTAAAAAACAATATACCGGATCCTTACAAGGCTATTCAGATGAAGTGATTACCATTCAAGTTCAAGAAGAACGGATTGACCTAGAACGTGCAGCCATTGCACAAATTCGTTTACATTTAGATTTTTAAGGGAGGAAACCAGTGAGTCAAGAATTAGTACAAGCGGTATTAGCAGTTACTAAACAAAAAGGGGTGGCACCAGAGATTATTTTTGATTCTCTTGAAGTGGCATTATTACAAGCGTATCGCAAAGAGGTTGGTGCGAATCAAGAGGCATATATTTATTTCAATCGTGAAACTGGGGACTACAAAGTATTGGCTAAGAAAACAGTCGTAGAAGTACCTGAAAACGAAGAAGTAGAAATTGCCTTAGTAGATGCTCGTATGTTGGATGCGCGTATGGAAATCGGTGATATTATCGAAGTAGATGTAACGCCAAAAAACTTTGGTCGTAGTGCAGCCCATACGGCAAAACAATTGTTGATTCAACGCTTGAAAGAAGCAGAACGCAACATTGTATATGATGAATATTCCAATCGTGAAGGTGATATTTTGACTGGTTTGGTAGAACGTATTGAAGGTCGAAATGTATTTATCAATTTAGGAAAAACTGAGGCTATTTTACCTGTATCTGAGCAAATTCCTAGCGAAAGCTATGCTGTGGGCGACCGCATTAAATGCTACATTGTAGAAGTGAAAAAGACTACAAAAGGGCCCCAAATCATGATTTCTCGTACCCATCCAGGTTTGTTAAAACGCTTGTTTGAATTAGAAGTACCAGAAATTGCGGAAGGTACCGTGGAGTTAAAATCGGTAGCTCGTGAACCAGGTATGCGTTCTAAAATTGCTGTGGTATCCCGTGAAGAAGAAGTGGATGCAGTAGGCGCTTGTGTAGGTCCTAAAGGACAACGTGTACAAAATATCGTGGATGAGCTAAATGGCGAAAAAATCGACATTGTGAAATGGGATGAAGATCCAGCGGTATATATTGCCAATGCCTTAAGCCCAGCGAAAGTGGTAAGCGTAGTAGCCCGTGAGGAAGAAAAAACATCTTCTGTTGTGGTACCAGATTATCAGCTTTCATTAGCTATCGGTAAAGCAGGTCAGAATGCTCGTTTAGCAGCGAAATTAACAAATTGGAAAATCGATATTAAAAGTGAAACACAAGCTGCAGAAGCTGGCGAGTATGTGGAATCTGATGATATGATTTCCTTGGATGCTTTTGGAGATGAAGACTAATATGAAACAGAAGTCTCAGCCTATGCGAGTGTGTGTGGGATGTGGAGAACTTCTTCCCAAGAAAGAATTGACACGTGTTGTGTTGAGCCCTACGGGAGAGATTTCTATTGACCCCACAGGTAAGGCTCCTGGACGGGGAGCGTATATGGAAATGAAAGTGGAATGCTTAGATATGGCATATAAAGCCAAACGATTAGAGCGTTCGTTAAAACATAAAGTTTCGCAAGAAATTTATGAATCTTTAAAGGAACAAATATCCCATGAATAAAGAAAAAGTGTTGAATATATTAGGATTAGCACAACGAGCGGGTCGCTTGTTATCCGGCGATTTTGTGGTGGAACGGTCTATGAAACGACAATCCTATCCACTGTTGATTATGGCAGAAGATTGTGCGCAAAATAATGCTAAGAAATATATGCACTTAGCCGAGTCTCATCAAGTGCCACTTCGCTTAGTCGGTACAAAAGAGGAATTAGGCAGAGCATTGGGAAAAGAAATGCGAGCAGTTATATTAGTAAATGATGCTGGATTTGCTAAATCCTTGCTAGCTGAAATAGATAAGAATCAGTAGAGGGGGAATGTAGATGTCCAAAAAAAGAGTATATGAAGTAGCAAAAGAATTAGGTGTAGAAAATAAAGTAGTCATTGATGTATTGAAAAAGCACAATGTGGAAGTGAAAAGCCATATGAGTACAGTGGAGGATTCACAATTGTCTATGATTAAACAATCTTTAG
>CAUQUX010000063.1:0-7353 GCA_963521235.1 uncultured Veillonella sp.
GAATCCCCTTTTCGATAGGTATACCCTAATAATGCCTCAAAAGCCGTACTCATACGGTATTCCTGCACACTAGCACTTTTAGGTACATGCACATTACTATTGCGAGCCCGTTTTGCTACCAACAATTCTTCCTCTGTTAAGGTTGGCTCCAAAGCTTGCAACACCCTTGCCTGTGCTTTTGCATTGATAAATGACGTCACCACATCATGCAATATTTGCGTTTTTGTAATTCCAGTTTCTACTACACGATTTCTGATAAACAATGTGTATACACCATCTCCAATATATGCAAGCATAAGAGAGTCCTCTAAAGGACCCTCTCCAGTACTTTCTACTTTTATAGTAGATTTTAGTTTATCAATTGTCATCGATCGTAGTTGTTTATATCGATTAAAGTTCACGTTTTTTCCACCGTGCCCCTTGCGGAGAGTCTTCAATAGCAATGCCGATGTTTGCCAGTTCATCACGAATGGAATCTGCAATGCCCCATTGTTTTTGTTCACGAGCAGATTGACGAATATGTAAAATTACTTCCATCAATTGATTATACTCTTCCGTGCTACTTTCTTGACCTTTCCAGCCATCTTCTAGCAAACCAAGAATATCTAACATCAATTTAAAGATTTCTTTTACTTCCCCAATAGTGCTATGGCAAACAGTACCATCACAACTTTGAACGGATTGGTAATAGATGTTGATTTCTTTTGCCAAACCATAAATCGGAGCTGTTGCCAAAGCTGTATTGAAGTCATCACTCATAGCCGCCTCAAACTCTTCTTTGTAGTTACGAGCATTCGTCAACAATTCGGCTGCTTCTGCTTCACAATTACCTGCTGGACGACTTTCCAAATATAGCAAGTTATTGATCACTGTTTGGAAACGTTCAATCGCTTTTGTTGCTTCATCCAAGCGTTCATCGCTGAAGTCCAATGGACTGCGATAATGTGTGCTCAACAAAAAGAAACGTAATGCATCAGCACTATATTGTTCTAAAATATCTTTTACCAAGAAGAAATTGTTCAAGGATTTACTCATTTTTTCTTGGTTGATAGTTATGAAACCATTATGTACCCAATATCGTACAGCTGGATGGTGTTCAGAGCATCCTTCAGATTGGGCAATTTCATTTTCATGATGAGGGAAAATTAAGTCAGAGCCACCACCGTGGAAGTCAAATTCTTCTCCCAAGTATTTTTGACTCATGGCAGAACATTCAATATGCCAGCCTGGACGACCTTGTCCCCAAGGGCTTTCCCAAAATGGTTCGCCTGGTTTTGCCGCTTTCCATAAAGCAAAGTCCATTGGATTTTCCTTACGGTCATCTACATCGACACGAGCACCAGCTTCCATATCGTCTAAGGTACGACCAGATAGTTTACCATAATGCTCAAATTTCTCTACACGATAGTACACATCACCATCTACTGCATAGGCATAGCCATTATCGATTAATGTAGTGATCATGGAAATAATTTCTTCCATGTGCGTAGACACGCGAGGATATACATCGGCACGACGCACGTGTAACGCATCCATTACATCATAGTAAGCATCAATATAGCGATCAGAAATTACATTCCACGCTACCCCTTCACCATTAGATGTATTGATGATTTTATCATCCACATCTGTAAAGTTTTGGACATATGTTACTTTATAGCCCACATGGCTTAAATAGCGTCGAATCGTGTCCCAAGTCACGAAAGGGCGTGCATTACCAATATGAGGATGATTATATGGTGTTACTCCGCATACATAGATGCTAACTTCCCCTTCTTTCACAGGTTGAAACACTGATTTTTCGCGGGTCATCGTATTGAAAACTGTCAGTTCTCTCATTAGAAATAGCCTCCTTGTATGCACTTAGCCCAAACGGCGAAGTACCTTTTCTTTGCCAAATAAGGTAATAATATAGTTCAAATCTGGACCATGCATTTGACCTGTCGTAGCAATACGAATCGGCATAAACACAAATTTGCCTTTCAATCCAGTTTCCTTCATAATCGCTTTAATAGCCGCTTTCACAGCATCTGGTGTAATCTCATCCATAGCTTCAATTTTTTCTTTGAAAGCCCCAATCACTGTTGGATACGATTCTTCTGCTTTCACAGCAGCAATGTCCGCAGCATGTTCTGCATCTTCTACAATATCATCTTGGAAGAACATACCTACTTCATCCACGATTTGAGCACCATAACTAATGTGATCTTTCACGCAAGTACAAAGCATTGTGAGCCATGCTTGTTCCTCTGCAGATGGGCTTTCACTAGCGTAGCCAGCTTTCACCAAATGAGGTAAGCATAATTCATACAACGCTTCTGGTGTCAATTGTTTCATATAGTTAAAGTTGATGTAATTCAATTTGTCGATGTCAAAGACAGCAGGATTTTTTGCTACACGATCCATAGAGAATTTTTGACACAACTCTTCCTTCGTGAACAATTCTTCTTCTCCTTCAGGAGCCCAGCCTAATAAGGCCAAGAAGTTCACAATCGCTTCCGGCAAGTATCCCAACTCACGGTATTGTTCTACAGAGGTAGCGCCATGACGTTTACTCATTTTTTTGCCATCTTTGCCCATGATCAAGGAAATATGACCAAATGTTGGTACATCCCAACCCAAGGCTTTATAGATTACGATCTGGCGCGGTGTGTTAGATAAATGTTCTTCTGCGCGGATTACATGGGAAATCCCCATAGTGTGATCGTCCACTACTACGGCATAGTTATACACTGGAATCCCATCAGATTTCACAATAACGAAATCGCCAATACCATTCGATTCAAAGGATACATGACCACGAACCATATCATCAAATGCTACTGTTTCATGCAATGGAACACGCAAACGGATAGTCGGTTTGCGACCTTCTGCTTTGTAAGCAGCCTTTTGTTCTTCTGTTAAATGATGGCAATGGCCATTGTATTTAGGCGTTTCACCACGACCCAATTGCTCTTCACGAACACTATCTAATTCTTCTTGCGAACAATAGCATTCGTAAGCATGACCAGATTCTAATAATTGTTGTGTTACTTGGTCGTAAATATCTAAGCGTTCTGTTTGACGGTATGGGCCTGCTTCGCCCCCTACATCAACACCTTCATCCCAATCCATACCAAGCCACTTAAGAGCAGCCTTGATATTTTCTTCACTTTCACGAGTGGAACGTGCTTGGTCAGTATCTTCCACGCGCAATAAGAATGTACCTTGCTCCTTGCGAGCTAATAAATAGTTAAATAATGCGGAGCGAGCTCCACCAATATGAAATGGACCGGTTGGACTCGGTGCAAAACGAACTTTCATGAGTTATAACTCCTCTCTTTCATACATTGAAACAACAGCTTGTGCGGCTATACCTTCTGTTCTTCCTAAGGCACCTAACCCTTCATTTGTCGTTGCTTTAATACTAATTTTAGTAACGGGGATACCTAGATCCTCGCTCAAATTTTCTTTCATTTGTTCAATATGAGGCTTCAATTTTGGAGCTTCTGCAATGACCATGATATCCGCATTGTAGATTCCAAATTTTGAGTCCTTTAATAATTGTACCACTTTTTCCAATAATAGCCTACTAGAAATCCCTTTGAAAGCATCATCTTCTGGTGGAAAATAGTAGCCAATATCTCGCATACCTGCAGCACCTAGCATAGCATCCATGAGGGCATGAATCAACACATCCGCATCAGAATGCCCATCTGGCCCTATTGGACTATCCATAGATACGCCGCCTAATACGCAAGGCCTTCCCTCTTTAAATCGATGGATATCATAGCCATAGCCAATTCGCATCATCGGTTCCACTCCTAAATATTTTTTAGCCATTGCCACATCTTCAGGGACTGTTAATTTGATATTTTTTCTATCCCCTTCCACAATGTGCACTGGCTTGCCTTGAAACTCTACTAAGGATACATCATCAGTTCCTTTATATCTGTGTTCTTCCGCATATACATAAGCATCTAATAATACAGCGGTTTGAAATCCTTGCGGTGTTTGCATTCCATATAGTTCAGAACGCACTAAGGTTTCTTCTACATATCCCTCAGCATTGACTCGTTTTATCGTGTCTACCACGGGGATGGCTGGGACAGCTGCACCATATGATTTAGCGCCCTCAACCACTCGGTGTGCTAACTCTTTATGTGCCAATGGTCTTGCTCCATCATGAACCAAAACAATCTCTGCTCCATTTCCAACCTGTGAAAGTCCAGCAGCTACAGAGTCTTGTCGTTCTGCTCCTCCAAAGACATACTGTACCGTCCATGGCACCTGCATAGCTTCCACTTGTTCTTGAATAGAGGATAGATCTTGTTCCGATACAACCACAATCACTTCCTCTAAACCTTCCCACTGTTTCATATGATGTATATTCCATTGTAAGACTGTATACTGCCCCAACGGCATACAAACTTTATTTTCTATATAGCCCATACGGCGACCTACGCCTGCAGCTAATAAGATACAACTAATCATTGTACACCCTTTCTAGGAATTTTGTTCCTCTACACGAGCAAAAATCATACGTCCCGCACTAGTTTGTAATACAGAAGTCACTACTACATTCACGGTTTGATCCACATATTCCACACCATTCTCTACGACAATCATGGTACCATCATCTAAATAAGCTACCCCTTGATGAGCTTCTTTTCCAGCTTTCATAATGAGTACAGATAAGGTCTCACCACTCATCATTTTAGGTTTTATAGCATTAGCAAGATCATTTAAATTCAATACAGAAACCCCTTGTAACGTAGCTACTTTGTTAAGATTAAAATCATTGGTAATTAACTTCCAATGATTATCCATGCTAAGACGAATCAACTTCAAATCTACTTCTGTCATATCTTCATAGTCAACATCTAAAATAACCATAGCATCTGTCAACTTTTCACGCATTGTCTGTAGTAAGTCCAAGCCTCGTCTACCGCGATTACGTTTCAATGCATCAGAAGAATCAGATAATTTTTGCAATTCTTCTAGTACAAATACAGGCACTACAAAAGGTCCTTCTAAGAAACCTGTATTCACAATCTCTAGAATACGTCCATCAATCACCACCGATGTATCTAGTACTTTAGAAGTACAAACTTGTGCTACTATTTGCTTTCCTTCTTTAGACGAAGTTCTTTTATTGCCCAATCCTCTAAAGGCATAGGACACCATCGTTTTATACACATCAGGCCCCTTGTCCATGCCTAAACGAATTCCAATATACCCTAACACAGCGCTAAAAACGATAGGTAAGTATGAGCCAATAATTGGTACACGCTCAAAGGCCATCCCAATTAAATTAGCAATAATGAGTCCAAATAATAATCCTATCGTACCAGCCACCAATTGTTGAGTAGGAACTCGACTTAAAATACGTTCAAATTTTTTTGCTACCGTTAGACCTACTCGTAAGATATATTTAGATACCAAATAACCAATGATAGTACCTACTAATATGCCAAGGGCATAGCATAATATCATCGCCATAGATACGCCAAATGCTCCCATTTGCAACATCTTTTCATCCCATATGGACAGTATTAGCGATGAAAGTGCTTCCACACCGACATAGCCCATACTACCAAATAAGATAGCTATAGCATATCGTAATAATGTATAGATCATAAGGTCACCTCCTTTTTTATAAAGTATACCATCCCTACATGTGATTCTAATGAATAAGTCTTAATAAACACTCCACACATAGGGTTAGAAAATACGTTTCATCACTTCTTGAATACTAGTTACCCCTTGTATAGAAATACCTTCTTGTATGCCTTTTAATTGTTTTACATTGCCTGCAGGGATGATAAATTGTTTAAACCCTAACTTTTTAGCCTCTCCAATCCGTTGTTCGATACGAGGAATACTACGAATAGTACCAGTTAACCCAACTTCCCCTAATAGTACCATATCTGAGGGCACAGGTTTATTTTTTAAATTGGAAATAATAGCTACTGCCATCGCTAAGTCACAGGCTGGTTCATTTACTTTCAACCCACCAATGATCGTCACATACACATCTTTATTACCTAGCATGAAGCCACAACGTTTTTCCAATACAGCCAATAATAAAATCAACTTATTCAAGTCATATCCAATCGCTGTACGCCTAGGCATACCAAAGGCTGTGGATACTACCAAACTCTGTACTTCTACCAAGATAGGTCGTACTCCTTCTAAGTATGCCATGATGGCAGATCCCGTTTCTTCTTCTGACCGTTCGGCTAATAGAGTAGCAGATGGATTGAGGAGTTCCCCTAATCCTTCTTCTTCCATGGTAAATAACCCTGATTCCGAAGTGGATCCAAATCGATTTTTTATTCCTCGTAAAATACGGAATTGATAGGACCGTTCCCCTTCAAAATACAATACTACGTCCACCATATGCTCTAGCATACGAGGACCTGCAATCGTACCATCTTTGGTTACATGACCAATAATGATGACAGGGATATCTTGATCTTTTGCAAAGCGTAACAGGCGTGCCGTACATTCACGAACTTGACTCACACTGCCTGGTGCAGATTCTACAGAACCTACATACATAGTTTGGATAGAATCAATCACAAGTAGCATTGGTTGCGTTCGTTTTGCCTCATTTAATATGATATCTAAATTAGTCTCTGCTTGCACCAATAAATTAGGCGTATTAATTCCGAGCCGATGTGCTCGCAATTTTAATTGCATATCAGATTCTTCTCCAGATGCATAGAGCACTTTTCCAGAATCTTCTGCAATGCGCCCAGACACTTGTAAAAGTAAGGTTGACTTACCAATACCGGGATCCCCGCCAAGTAAAATCAAGGCGCCTGGTACAATACCACCACCTAAAACCCGATCAATTTCTCCATATCCAGAGGTAATTCTGGCAATGGCACCTACTTCAATATCGGTTAAGGCTTTGGGTTTATTGTTTTCCTCTTGTACTGGTCTATAGGAGGCTACATGTTTTGTTTTTACTTCTGGTTGTAGTTCTTCTTCTACCGCTGTATTCCACGCACCACAGGCCGTACAGCGACCAAACCATTTTGAGGATTCATTGCCACATTCAGAGCAGAAAAAAACCGTCTTCTTTTTTGCCATATATACCCTTTCCTATAAAAATAATGCGCGTCACTATAAAGGAAACGCGCATTACTCTTCGGGCAACACCGTTTATTTCGTACCGAAAATACGATCTCCCGCATCACCAAGACCAGGTAAGATATATCCATGGTCGTTTAATTTTTCATCTAATGCAGCCACATAGATGCGTACGTCAGGATGCGCTTTATTCACAACTTCTACACCTTCTGGCGCTGCTACTAGACACATTAATTGAATTTCTTTAGCACCTTTTTCTTTCAATAAAGAAAT
>CAUQUX010000064.1:0-7296 GCA_963521235.1 uncultured Veillonella sp.
TTGCTTAGAGCATTTATTTCTTGAAGAGTTTACACAAAATTCTTGACAGTACCCATAGTACCTCCTATCTATATAGATTGTACTATGCTTTGACAAATTCATTTATGTTTATACTATGACAATATCATATGTCGTTCATACTCAACTTACTACAGGTACTACATCTACCTCATGCCCTTAGTATATACCATAGGGTTATTTTCATTTTACAAAAGTCCCGATAGTTAATTTTTCTTTTCTCAGAATTTTATATCACATAACAATCATCCCGCTTCACATCACCAATACCATAGGATTTCACATCTTTTTCATTGCGAATGACATAGACTCGAAAGGAATCTACCTCCAAATCTAAACACGCTAAGGCTCGTTCAATCATCCGATTACACTGGGATGGTGCCAACATAGCCTCAAAGGCCGATTCTTGTACCCGCATGCCATAATACTCCATAATTTTAACTAGTTTACTGCGCCTTTTATCATCTGCCACATCATAAATTGCTAAGGTTAGATACTGTGTCATAACAAACTCTCCTTTCCCTCTCTTGTATTGTACCGATTCCAATGGAATCTGATTTATAAAAATCCCAATAGTAACCCATACAAAAAAGACTGCTACCACCATGTAAAACTCTACATGAGATAACAGTCCTTTACTGATTTAGCCTTATCATATCTCCGCTGACTATGTACTTGTAATATCATGAAAAAAGCAACTAGTATAACCTAGCTGCTTTTTCCTATAGTTTATTTAAATGCCTTAAATTCTTTTGGTTCTAACAAGGCAATTCGATCCTTAAAGCGATTCGCTGGATCATTTTCAATCGTCATATGCACGGTACGTGAATCAAAGGCTGGATTAATACCACCCGAGTCCATCATGACAACTAAATCTTCCAGTCCTGCTTCTAAGGATGCGTGGGCTGCCTCGGACATACTATTCTTTGTATGCGTATCAAAGGCTGCAATGAAAGCATCCACTGTGTGTTCTCCTTCGTCTAAAGAGATTTCTTTATGAAGCGGTGCCACTCCTGTATCACTCCATATACTTTCATTAGTATAGGCATCTTCAGCCTCTAAAAATAACTTAGATTGAATATCTACCGACCCCAATCCCATGGATTTACCTTTACCAATTTTAAAACGACGACCTTTTTTTCGTGTTATTTTATCAGCAGAATTTTCAGTGGATGTAAATAACACCTTACATAAGGCACCCAATTCTTCCGTAGTCAAATGATTGAAATACACCTTACCTACAAAGGTATTGTCTCGTTTTACTATATTCGATAATTGAGTCAATATGTTAGAGTTGATGTCTTTACCATTCTTTTTCTCTGGCTCATAGACTTCAATGCTGTTGCGATGCCAGTAGTATTTCACTCCACGAATTATAGAGGATTTATCATTCCAATGCAGACGTTTATCAGTACCTTTTTGAGCTAAGTATAGTTGGAAAGATGTAGGATTAGGCCCTAACAGAATCGTGTTTAAAGGTTCACCCTGATACATGCCTTTGTCACCAGTCTCTGTATGAACAGCATCCCCAAAGTACACTCGACCGCCCCAAAATTCTTTTAATCCAAATACCAAATCCGTAAAATCTACACGATTGGTTCGCAAATTACTTGGCACATGGTCAGCAATGGAAAAGTTATAAGGAATACGATAGTATTTTGTATGCCCAAAGTTTTTCACTTTACCACTGGTAGGATCCACTACAAAGAAACATGGTGCGATCATATCTGCTCCCATCACGCCTAGGATATTTTCAAGATACGACGATTCTAAGGCGCCACCGCTAACACCATTCGCATCTTTGGAACGTTGTGGATAGAGTAAGTTAATACTATTTCCCCCGCGTCTTTCATCACCGAGATAATCTCGAATGATACTTTCATCGATTTCATAATATTCATCACTATTCCATCGTACTGTGTATGTATTAGTCGGTTTCTTACCAATCTGATTCACTCGAATGGAACAAGTTAATTCACTGGGTGTCTTCTGATTTCCTGTATTGGTCAATGTTTCAATCGCTTCGGTAAAGCATTTCCAATTCACCATAGGATGATCGATGGTACCATCTAGCTTTTCACCAGTTAGGTTCACTGTTGGATCATTATAGGCATACCATTTTGTGTCCCCTGTATGGGTCCGTACACGAACTATAAATCCACCACGAATTGTATCATCACCAGCACCGGTATGATTTTTTTCATATTCATTTTTCAATTCACTGGCACTGCTTCTACTCGCAATATCTCGATAGTATAACACTCGCTCATTAAAATCTTCATTACTTCTGAAGCTACTAGCGGTCATGATTTTAAACAGATTTCGAGTCATACCACGCAAGCTACTGCCCGGAATCATGGGCTCATTATTTTTAATAGAAAAGAATGTACTTTCTCGATCTGTTTTACCTGGCATACCTACCAATGTATCTTGTTTTGTGGTGATAGTCAGTTCAATATATCCGGAATGCTTTCCCTGTGTTTGAATATATTCATCATAAATATCTGAAACAATCTGTAGGTCTTCTGTAGTAGCAACCACATCTTCCCACATGGCATGGGGTGCACAAATATCTGTCGGTAAGGAGATAAAGTTATAAGGGGCATCCGCAGGATAGTTATTAACACCGCCATCACTACCCAAATATTTCTTAGGTATCGTTACCTTATTCGAATTTGTATTTTTTTGCTGTTTTCCACTCATATGTTACCCCTTTTTCATTCCCACAATAGCTACAAACCGATAGTCACTATATGTGGCTTGTCCTGTTTCTGCTACATAGTCAACATAATTTCGTGTTACCAATCCATACGTATCACCTGCTGTCGCTGGTGTTGGTATAATTTGACTGATTTTACGTCCAGAATCTTTACATTCGACAAAGTTAGCATCTATGTGACGAACTTCATCACCTAATAATCTAGCTGTACTATCTACGGTATCCATGACAACACCAATTGTTGCCTCAGAATCTGTGATCTTTCTTCCTAGCCAAGAGCCCCGTTTAGTCTTATAGGCATGAATTTCTTCTGTTTCTGAAAACACACGTACTTCTGTGGCAAATTCCATATTGACTTCTACGGACTCTGGAAACGCAATTTTGGTTCCGTCCCAAGTCCCCCAAAGTACTTGATGCATAGACCACACTACGACCGTAGCTGGTGCTGTGATTGTATTGGCAAAATCTGCTAAGGTACTGGATTCCGCAAAGGTAAGCCCTCGCTCTATTGCTACCGTTCTTTCTTTGCTTGTTAGCTCTTTTACATTCATTTCATAACTCATATATACCGTTCCCTTTATATTCCCATTTGTAAATATTGAATGCATTCGTTAATGGTATCGATATTGCCATTAGATTCAGTGGCATACTTTGCAATACGACCGTCTGTATCATATTCATTTTCAAATGTATATGTTTCCCCATTATAGATAACTTCTGCACGAACACCTCGTAAGCGTCCACGTCCTATACTGGCTTCTCCACCAAAGGTGAGCTTGCCCATCCATAGATCGCGAAGTAGCACAAACATAAGACCTGCTTCATCTTCTACACAATTCTGCACATTCACTTCAAAAGATACGATACCTTCTTTGGGATTTTCTACTTGCCAAATCGGCTCACTATCAAATAACGCTGAATCAATCGTGCCACCTGTAAACCGATCAATACGATTACGAGTTTGTTTCATTTTCCGAACGACTTTCGATGGTGCGATATAAGCCTCTGATACAGATACGCGACTTTTATATAATTTCAATGCATTGGTTTCCATCATACCACCGAACAGAGATACAAAACGACTTGCATTAGTAGTGTCTGTTTGCTCAGTACCATTCCAGCCTTCCCAAACTCCCATTTTTTCTAAGATAGATTGGCTATGATGACGTAATACGCCTTTGATGGATGAACCTGGAATCACATAATCGTCTCCGCTCATCAACATCGTGGAATCTACATCAGAGTTTTGACTAATGGTTCTAACAATTAAAGCTGAGTCGATATTCGCCCATACTTTCATATGGAATAGATGAGGCATCTTCGGCGTCACAGACTGACCTTTGTGTACCATGTCTCCAGATGGCTTTTGCTGGTCTCTCATCACCCATTTGGAGATGGAGTCCATCGTCTGTAGTTGATATACATGGGCCTCTACATTCTGACTTTGTATTTGTCCAAACCCTTTTGTTGTATATCTTCCTACACTGATACCTGTATGTAACATATTCGCTACTGTAAAAACGGCCTCTCTAATCATGGTTAGTGCTTGCGTATCAGTCAATGAATTATCAATTTTTTTCAATACATCCAAATGACCTTGGCGTATAATACATTCCATGGCAACGGTCCCGATAGCACCTTTATCAATAGCCTCATAGTCAAATTTATGACCATCCTTAGCTACCCGTCGATAATGCTCTAATCTGACGCCATCACGAGTTACTATGGACACATCCGATGTTCCATCGGCACCCGTTAATACCACATCGTATACACGAAGGATACTCTGATGATCTCCCGTTTTTACCGATGCACCTTGATCTAATGAGCCAAAGATAATATTACGCATAACTTGACTAGTATCTTCTTCAAGATAATTTACAACATGGTGCCGCAATACGCCTGCTAAACTAGTGGCAGGAATGTATGGTTTATCATATCGATTACGTAATACTAAGGCATCCACCGCCTCATTATTCTTTTCTCCATCCCCAATTAATAAGGGTGATGTAACCGTAATATCCCCTGTAATCTGTATTGTTTCTAAAATCTTTGCTTTCGTATTATTACTCATATGGGTACCCTCTTACACAACTTTTCTAGCATATCTAAAGAACCATGTCCAATATTCTTTTCGTACGGTTTGGAATGGGATTGCTGGCAAGTCATAGGCTTGAATCAATGCATTCATATCTGCATCACTAGTTTGAACCCAATATGGTTCTTTTCCATGGTCTAGTAATAATGTAAGAATGCTTTCCGATCTACTTTCCCGCTCTGTACCCAAGAAGAATCCATAATATCCCCAGTTGGTTTCAATGATTCGTTCAATACCTTCTTTGACTTTAGGATCCAAGCCTTTTCCTACAGATTCACAAAGTGAACCGATATATGATTCTAATTGTGCATAGGTATGACGATCAGCTTTACGCAATTGTTTTACATTGTTTTGTACATCTTGATAAGCTTGTTTACGAATGGAGTCTATCATTTGATTTTCAAGAATCGCCTGTAACAACTCTTTTGTACTTGCGGTAAGTGTTTTCGGTCCTTCTACCTTACGGGCTGTGTCATTTGTCGCTTCATGCATAGTTAAGGCTTGATCATGTAGCCAGAATCGTAATTGACCAAATCCTTCTTCACAACGCTCACCAATGCCCTTGCAAAATAGTGTGTGTAAGCTTTCTAGCTCTGGCTCTGTCCAATCATCTTCTGTACGAATGAATAGAATCGAACCAGCGCTGAGCCCCATTGCTTCTGGTCGGTACACACCCCATATGCCTACGAAACTTTGTACCTTTTCCATAGCAGCAAAGCCAGTTACATCTAGTCCTTCTACAGAAAATGTCTTAGTAGGAAACGCTTCTTGTAATTCTTCCAGTACCGTTTGCGCAACCCCATTGATTCCATGTAAGGTAACTCCTAACGGTTCTCTGCCTAGCAATGTACTATCTAAACGAAGACAGAATGATTTAGTAGTTTGAACCGACTTAGCCACTGCTTTTGTATCGCAAACGACATTCTCTATAGGGCTCATCCGTATGTCACAATGACCATAGCCAGTGCGTCTAGAGCGACCACACCGAACACGTAACCGATCTTGTTTCCATGGTAATCCTTGCATCAATTCTTGCAAATCCGCTTCTTCCCCATAGATATATGTAATAAATGTTTGTCCCGCATCAATGGATTCATAATTGTAAATGCCACCATCACGACTTTTACCTTCAAACCGTTCGTGATCTTCTTGACGGCTCATATGAAAGTGTACAGAACTACGTACAGATGTCATATACAGTTCATTCTGTTTGACAATCCCCATGCCAGAAAACCCTTTATACCCAGCCGCTCCAGCTTGATACACTAAATCGATAATCTCTTGGCTTGTTTTGGCCCGTTGCAAGGATTTTGGTAATGGATAGGCGCGTTCTTCCTCTACCTTTGGATAGGCATTCGTAAAGGCAAGTTTTCCTAGGAATAATTTTCGGAATGTGGCATTTTCATGAGCTACCTTTCCTAATTGTTGCTGTTTAATAAACAATTCTGCTAACATGCCTCGAATCATAGAGCCTGTAAAATACGTTTTCGTTCCTGTTAATACTTGTGCACTATCTTCAGAAGTAATAATAACAGGTGATTTTGTTGTAATTTCTAATCGTAATTGTTTCATATCGTCCCCTACTTACTTCTTATTCAACGCTTGTTTCACAAGTTCCAACTGTGCATCTATGGTGCATTGAATTCTACCTAACCCACGATTCCGTTTATACCCAATATTCTTCGCATTTTGCAATGCTACCGCTAGCAAATGTTCATGCGCTTCCGTACCATTGTAAATGGAAATTTGACCTGTAAAGATTTGTTCTTCCTTATCCATCACTCGAAGATTTCGTAAACTACCTTCTTTCACAACGCCAGTATTTTCATCAATAGCCGTTTCATACCGTAGGGATGTGAAGGCATTGCGGATGGATTTTTTCGTTACCACAGAGGGATAGGCCGCATGTAAAAGCTCTAATTCATTTTTTAAAGCCTCATACCCTGCAATATGAAAATCTCCAATTTCTAATACTACTTGAGATTCTTTATGTCCTCTATTAAATAACTCATCTAACACGGTTTTGTTTACATACGGATATTCATGTCCGTCTTGAAGTCCCTCTACCATTTCTACCACTTCCAAAGCACTCTCATAGAGCACACCTCGAAACCGTTTCGCAGGAATATAGGGAATCCCCATAGCGTCTACTAACATGTCAATATCTACATTCACATCAGCTTGACCGCCACTAAGTTGCAATGGAGACATTAATTGGATTGTCACATCATATTGTTTCATCATACTATTTCCTTTACCTGTTACTATTTAGGATGACTTTCATTGACACTACGAATGGCTGCTTCCACCGCATCATATATTTTTTGTTGCAACGCTTCTTGAGGCATATATTCTAACATCTCGATAGCATCAATATACGGTGTCACAAACTGTTTTGCATCGCTTCGATTGGATGTCACATACCCTGCTTCCCATCCGTAAGTATGATAGGCTTCCCATC
>CAUQUX010000065.1:0-7273 GCA_963521235.1 uncultured Veillonella sp.
ACCCATGCCGGGGTGGCGGAACAGGCAGACGCAACGGACTTAAAATCCGTCGGTTAGAGATAACCGTACCGGTTCGATTCCGGTCCTCGGCACCATTTAGACCAACTTCGGTTGGTCTATTTTTTTATGTGTAAATGGACTATAATGTAAGTATCATATAATAAGTGTGCTTAGGGAGGAACTATGAATACAGTTACTGATGTTGATCGATTATATAATGCTATTGAAATTAATGAAAAAACATTTCAGTTTTTTCAAATCGATGTACAGTCCTATGGAATACAAGAAGTCAATAAAGGAAGTACACAATTTTTTTATATTTTACTTGAAATCATGAATGGAAAATTTAATTGTAATTTAAAGATTATCGTAAACTGTTATGATGAGTTAGGAACTATAATCTATAGTAATGAGAGGACAGTTTATATAGAAACATATATTGGCTATGATACCCTTAAATTTTGGTGTAATGATACTAATTTGATTGATAAGACGAATAAAATTCGTATATTTGTAAAAAAAGAATAATATAAAAGCGCCCTATACCGATATGCATATGTATGTCATAGCATAAGGTATAGGGCACTTTTTTATATCTATAGGCTTATTGATGTTGAGGAATCTCTTCTTCGTAAATCGCTTCTTCTTTTACAGGTTTATAGTAGATGGCATAGAGTATCAATACGATAACTGGAATGATGGCAGATACAATATAGATTCCGCTGTAGGATAGTAAGCCATGTAAGATTCCTAATGTATAAGGTCCGACGCCTAATCCAAGATCTAGACCAATAAAATAGGTGGAAAGCGCCACTCCAATTTTGGTAGGTTCTACAGCTTTCAAGCAAATAGCTTGTCCGTTAGACATAAAGGTACCATAACCTAAGCCTACAAAGGCTCCGGCGATAAGTAGTAACGCTGCATTAGTGCTATAAGCGATGAGTAATAGTCCAATCGTTAAACATACATAGCTAGGGTACATGACAGCATTTTCGCCACGTTCATCGAAGATACGACCTGCAATCGGACGAGTCACGGTGATCACAAGGGCATAGACCACAAAGAAAAAGGCTCCTGCTGTAATGAGACCGATTTCATGGGTAAAGATAGAAAGGAAACCGAGTACACTAGAATAGGCTAAGCCCATTAGGAACCCAAGAAAGGCGATGAAGGCTACACGTGGTTCAATGAAATTTTTCATAGACCAAGATGTCATGGAGGCTGCTTCCGTAGAGGATAGTACTAAATTTTGCACAGGGAATCGTAAACAAGCGATGGCAACACCGATAGATAATAGTACGGCTAAATAAATAATCCACGTAAAACCAACGGCAGGTAACAAAATCATGCCAATGAAAGGTCCAATAGCCGCTGCTAAGCTGGTGCTAAGACCATAATAATTGATACCTTCTCCATCTTTTGATTTCGGAATGTAAGCGGTGACTACAGCATTGGCTGCAGTGGATACAGTACCGTAAGCAAAGCCGTTTAGGAAACGAACTGCATCTAAGATTAGAATATCTTTGGCAATGAGATACGCAAGGGTAGTGAGAAAATAAAATATAGCTCCATACCGAAGCACTTCCTTGCGACCGATAAGTTCTAAGCGTTGTCCCATGATAAGGCGAGCGAATAAGGTACCAATAATATAGATACCAGTAGCGAATCCTGCTTCCGCAACGGTGGAATGAAGTTCTTTCGTAGCATAGCTTGCGGTGATAACTACAAAGCAGTAGTACACTAAAAAGACAATAAAATTAATGACGGTAATACTAATGAATCCAGAATTAAATAGAGTTTCTTCTTGATTTTGTATCGATTGGGCATTCATGGATAACTCCTCCTTTTGTAATACGTTCTATAGAATATACCTAATTGTGAACCTTGTAAAGGTTATATAAATATTTTCTATAGAGATTAAGTAAGTTAAGAATGTACAAATAGGTAAACAGAAAAAAAGAGTTGGCGAGAATAACGATATGAACGTATTATATAAATCAATTCCATGCACTTTAGAAGATTGGGAAAGGGAAGCGTGAATATAAAATTTTTTTAGAGTGTGAGTATCCACGAAGTTAAAAACTGGTATGAAAGAAATACCAATATGAGGGGAGTCGTTGTATCTCTAGTCAAATCATCAGTGTAGATTTATTTTGAGCAGACTATCTTGCGATTAAATTGTGTAAGTGTAACATAATGTATTGCTACTTTCAGAGAAACTGACTATAATAAAAGGATAAAGCATTGTGTCTAGTTACACAATGCAATAGTTTATCAGACATAGATCGTCATCATAAGAAAGGAGTCTCCCTTATGACAGTACAATTAGACACATTGGATCATCGTTTATTACGTTTATTAGATGAGGACGCCTCCACGTCGGCCGCCGACCTAGCCATTATGCTAAACAGTGAAGAAGCGCATGTGGCAAGTCGTATTCAAGCCTTTGAGGAGTCTGGTATTATTAAACGGTACCAAGCAGTCATCGATTGGGAACAAGTGGATCAAAATAAATCTACGGCTCTCATTCAGTTAGGGGTGACTCCAGCTCCCGATCAAGGCTTTGATAAAGTAGCAGAACGAATTATGGAATTTCCAGAAGTACGAGGTGTATACCTTATGTCTGGTGGTTATGATTTGACTGTTATCGTGGAAGGTGCTAGTATGCGTGATATCGCTTTATTCGTATCTCGTCGTTTATCTACATTAGATTCAGTGCTTTCCACCACAACAAACTTTATCTTAACGCGTTATAAAGATAATAATATTGTGTTCCACACGGGTGGAGTTCGTGAAGATCGGAGAAATGTATTCGATGATTAATTATGACAACTATTTAAATGCTGAAATTAAAGCAGTTAAACCATCGGGGATTCGACGTTTTTTTGAAATTGCTAATGAATTAGATAATGTCATTTCCCTTAGTATTGGTGAACCAGATTTCGCTACGCCCTACCATATTCGTGAAGAAGGTATTAATACATTAGAAAAGGGAAAAACTTGGTATTCTCCTAATCGTGGTTTTATGGAATTACGGGAAGAAATTGCTAAATGGTTAGAACGGAAATATCACGTGTCCTATGACCCAGCAACAGAAGTGATTGTAACGGTAGGTGGTTCAGAGGCTATTGATTTAACCTGTCGCACCTTATTAAACCCAGGGGATGAAGTGTTGATTCCCGTGCCAAGCTTTGTGTGCTATACGCCATTAGCAGAATTGTGTAGTGCCAAACCAGTGCAGATCATTACGAAAGAAGAAGATGAGTTTCGTTTGACGCCAGAGGCGATTAAAGCGGCTGTCACAGAGAATACGAAGCTGTTAGTATTACCATTCCCTAATAATCCAACAGGGGCGGTATTACGCCGTGAGCACTTGGAAGCTATTGCAGAAGTGGTTATTAAGCATGATTTATTCATTTTATCTGATGAATTATATAGTGAATTGACCTATGGAGATGAGCCACATGTATCCATTGCATCTATACCAGGTATGCAAGAGCGGACAATTTTAATTAATGGATTTTCCAAAGCCTATGCTATGACTGGCTGGCGTCTTGGATTTGCCACAGGTCCAGCACCGATTATTGCACAAATGACGAAGATGCATCAATATGGTATTATGAGTGCTCCGTCCATGTCTCAATATGCAGCTATCGAAGCGTTAAAAAATGGGGATAAAGATATCCAATACATGCGTGAAGAATACGATATGCGTCGCCGTTTATTGGTAAGTGCTTTTAATCGTATGGGATTACATACCTTTGAACCAGAAGGGGCCTTTTATGTGTTCCCATCCATTACTAGTACAGGTATGACCTCGGAAGAGTTTTGTGAAAAACTGCTCTATGATCAACGTATCGCTATTGTACCAGGGAATGCTTTTGGTGACTGTGGTGAAGGATTCGTTCGTGTAGCCTATTCCAATTCCTTGCAGAATATTAAAGAAGCGGTAAAACGCATCGAAATATTCTTGGAAAAAATTAAAAATAAAGAGATTGAGTAATACAAAAGACAGACATGGTTTGGTGTACAAACTGTGTCTGTCTTTTTTCGGTTCTATACTATATTTGCGCTCTGCAGTATATTTCGAGGAGACTATTTTGAGTATCCTTACTATGGGTTTGTTAGAAAATCTTTGGATACAAAATTGTTAGGTATCGAGATAACAAGGGAACATATCTACTTTATCGTTTCACTAAGAAAAGATAAGAATAGGTTGGCTCTACGTTGTAAGAATGTTTCTAAGGCGTTTATTTTTTTCTCTGTTAGAATTGTAGAGGGAACATAATTGAAAGTAAAAGTCTTCATTTTTTCTAGCATAGGGATATGATGGACCTGTAGGAACCGTTTCGCTTGTTCTTCATATGAAATCCCCCAATAGCTAGTATTATGGTTCACTGAGTCTAAATGGTCATAGTCTTCATCACAAGCATTATAGAATAGGGAATTTCCATGATCAAAGAGAGGGGCAGGACCGATGAGTTCGTTGCTTTCAGTATGGAATAGAAAGCCGAAGTTATTTAAATGACGGTCTGCATTACGAATGAAGGCATCGAATACCATCATATCTTGGAAAGCAGTGAGGCCATATCGTTTTCCAATTTCCAACTGGATGCGGTAGCGACTTAGGTCATCACGGGTTGTGACAGAATCGACATATTTTGACATTGGTAGGAACCCAACTTGC
Organism: uncultured Veillonella sp.; assembly: GCA_963521235.1. Classification (GTDB taxonomy): domain Bacteria; phylum Bacillota; class Negativicutes; order Veillonellales; family Veillonellaceae; genus F0422. Next base: position 4,688 of record CAUQUX010000065.1, read on the forward strand.
TCTGATGTAAATAGAGGACATGCAGATACGGGTTCTCCATGATAGGTATGAATCGTATACGGTACATGAGGAATCCCCATGGCCTCAGCAATTTGTGAAGCGTAACATTCAATAAAAGCCTCTTGTCCACCATTAGCAAATCGATGGGTAGATCCCTTATACAAATAAATTGTGGAATTCATACGGTGCCAACATTTTTTGAGCATTCCATTAGTAGTATACTCAGGGGTGGTGGTGATATGATGAAGTTTACTTTCATATCCAGTGAAAGCAATGCGAGCAATGATTTCATCAAAAGGATTCGTATACAGATTCATTGTTTGCCATGTTGCCTGTTCATGGACAGGGCAGACCCAATACGTATCATTTAAGGAAAGTCCGTAGGATACATCGATATAGGAATAGGGATTATCTGTTTCGGATAAGGCTTGTAATAACTCATCTACATAGGCTCGATTCTTAGGAATCTTGCGCTCTAATAACCATTGATGTAGGCCAGTATTAGTAGGAGTTAACCCTAGGGGAAGGAGCTGTGGATCTATAATAGAATCGATGTGCACCATGTAATCATGTACTGTTGTAGTACCTAAAGAATATGATTCCTTTTCTATGTGAAAGTATAAAATATCTTTATCTTTTAGTTTAAGCCGATACTGCACGTGTGACACCTCCTTTTTCTTTAGTATACTCTATTTGTTGTATTTGTGTATATATTAAAAGGCACTCTATTTAGTTTTTGCTGTGTAGAAAGAGTTGGGTTATGCATGACCATATGAAAGTGGTGTATAAAATACTAAAAACTGAAAAGGTAATGGAATTTTATTAGAAACATAAAGAAATTGAGTATATAGTTGTAGCATAAAAAAATAGAAATAAGAATACAAGAGGACCATCACAGACGGTCCTCAAATAGATATTATTGATTTTTATGTTTGAAAGCTAAGATAGCTTGGATTAAAGTATCTAACGGCATTTCGCCACGTTCTGCCACCATGGATAAGGTAGCTTTGTGTTTCATTAATTTTGCAAGTGGTGAGTTCAGCATTTTATAATTAGGATGAATATGAATCATATGATCTTTTAGACCTGGGATGACATCGAATAGAGGGAATAGTTTAGTATCACCAGTTAAGCCGAGGTCGTTTTCGTAGACAGTGGATTGTGGTGCACTTTCTTGCACTGTACTTTGTTCAGCTGTGCTAGTTGGGCTATCCTCTTTGCGAATATTTTTATAATCGATGTGTTCCACCGCATGGTACGCAGAATCAGAACCTTCCCAAATCAGTTCTTTACGAGAACCGCTTAAGCTACGAATATGCGTGCAATCTTGAACCATTTCCAAGATACCTTTGAATTGGCCTTGTTCATTACGAACGGCGATGTATTCAATATGGATGAATAGATCGGGCTTGTTAATCCACATTTCAGCATAATCTTGCTTACCTTCTTTGAAAGAATCGATAATTTCTTGTACTAAAGGTAGACTTTTCTTTGGATGGCAGTTTTGTACGACACGACCGATGATATTAGAGCTACGAGGGAAGATGCGGTGCTTTGTATCATTATAGAAACGAACTAAATCATGTTCATCCACGAAAGTAATATCTACAGGTAAGAATTTAAAAATTAATTTAATTTGTTCAATTGTTAAGGAGCCTACAGCTAGGTCATGCGTTTGCTCAGGATTTCCGTTAATGCCATATTTGCCAACTAATTGGGCTAACTCTTGTAACAGTGCAGTAGGGTTACCAGTACCACCTAATTGGGAGCTTCCATCATATCCAGCACTAGCATTACTATTGGAATTTACATGGTTATGTTGTGTTGTTACATGGTCAGCATTCGCAGAGGCTTCGCCTAGGTTCTTAGATTCCGCATCAGGACGACCTTCATAGAATGGAGGAGGCGTGATGAAAGCGAATCCGATTTCGTGATCCCCACGGCTCATAGTGATAAAATCGCTGTCTTGTAATAACTTCCAAGCGGTTGGGAGCAGTACTTCTTTTTCTTTATTATTGAGGTCACGAATGATATCGATGACATTTGCTTGTTTTGCTAAAAATTCAGACTCTTGCCCAGATTCTAGCAGTTGTTTACTTTCAGAGATAGCATCACGAACAGCGTCATCAAAAGTCCACATGATTTTCGTAGGGCGATCGAAACCATAACGCTCTAGAACTGGATATAATTGATTTTGTTTGCGAGCTAAATGGGTGCGCCAAGTAGTGAGAGAGTCGTAGACACCAAGCCAAGGATTCAAGATGAAATGAGGAGCTTGTAACATAGCTTCCATCTCTATTAAGAGAGAGTCCATAGCGTTGATTTCATTTAGATACACCGTTAATGGATGATGCTCAGGGTATTCATTATTCGCACGGATTAAAATGCCATCGAATAGCTCTAACAAGTCATCCATACGATGGGTGATTTCTTCATCTGTGTAAGACCCTTTTAATTGTTGTTCGCCGTAAGCAAATTCATCTGGCGTACAAGTGCCGATTTTTTCTTTCAATAAAGTGCGTGCTGTTGCTAAATCAAGAGTGCCACTGAGAAAACGATCTTTGATGTCAATCATAACTTCCATTC